>NZ_NMPS01000117.1:0-8659 GCF_002261125.1 Siphonobacter sp. BAB-5385
ATAAATGATGGTCACGGGCAAAGTCACGATACTCACGTACCGTCTTAGTATCACCCGCCCGATATGAAAACCGAGCAATGTACCAGGACTTACCAGCATCCATTTTGCTGGTCACTTTTTCGGGCTTGATGGTGATCACCAGATCGCAGAGCGTTTTACGTTCGTAAAAAACAGGCTGCATCATCCGGTACAGCTCTGATACTGACGTATTATTGAACATGAGAGCCGCCACGCAGTTATCAGCGTCGATAAAGAAGAACTCCGCCCATACTTCCCGCTCCGAGCGGGTAAACAGGGTGTCTTCAAAAATGCGGTAGGCAATCGGCTGGAAGGAAAATTCCGTGATGGGTTTTCCGATGGAGTCCGTCAGGATGCGTTCACCGTAGAGGTTGAATTGACCATTTTGGCCGTTGAAACGATACTCGCGGGGGTGGCCTTCCAGATACAGGAACTTGCTTTCCGTATTAATAAGGCCGGTTTCTTCATCTACCCGCTCAACCTGATAAGATTTAAGCGTAGGCAGGGTGGCCACTGCTGCCGTTTCGGGCTGAGCAGCTTCTGATTTTTTTTCGAAAGCTTTTACTTCGTCAGACTTTGACATGATATAGGAAAGGTTTGATTGTGAACTAATTGACTAGGCAATCCGACTGATTACGACAACCTTATACGTCGGATCTATTACCATAACCTGAGCGGCTGGCGGCGGCATCAGTTTGTCGAGCCGCTTGCGGTTTCTGCTCATTCTGTGCTGGAAAACCCAACCGGAAAGCTTCACCCGTAACAACATCCGATTCGATTTATGCAAGGTGATTCCTGTCCGCTGTTTGCGGCGAGTAGATCGTTTCATAAAAGAATGTTAGTAGTGGGGCCGAAGCCCCTGTTGTTATCGGTGGTAGACTTGGTAGACGTTTCCGGTGCTGTAGTCGTAGCGGTCAGAGAAGTTGTGTTCCGGGTCTCTGAGCTTCCGCTCGGCTGATTCGATGCCTTCTTTGCCTAGCAGGGTGAAAGCTTCGCCGATCGTGATTCCTAACTCTTCGGCTAGTGCCTCAGCCAGCTTAAACCGCTTGGCTGGCGGCAGGCTGTTTGGGTTGTCTTTAAAATTCATAGTGCTTATTTGTTTTTCGATTACATATCAAAATAAGCATATAATTTTGACTTATCCAAACTAAATATCAAAATAAGTTAATTATTTTGATGTAAAAAGTTCGTTAAAAGTTTCGAGGTCTTTTCGCTTTATGCGGTAATGACCCCCATCCGTTTTAACCGCATTAAGTTTGATGACTTTACGCGTCTGAGGATGTTTGCGACCCTTATTAATCCAGGCTTTGATGGTATAATCACTCAGCCTTAATTCGGTGGCTACATCGGTAACGGTTAGAAATGGTTTGTCTTGTTTTTCGAAAAACAGACGCTCCATTCGAGAAAGCTGATTACTGAGTAAGTCTACCTGAGTCAGCAGCTTCGTTAGTTCCGGAATATGTACTTCCATACTTAAGACGATTGAAAGGATTTACGATTGTCGATAATGGCACGACCTACAGACTTAGAAGCACGTGTACAAGCCAGCTCGCACTGGGCATTACCCCGCAGACTATGGTTCTCTATATTCTCAGTTGCCAAAGATTCTGCCAGCTGGACAGCAGCTAATTCAACGCGGGAAAGATGGTCACGAATATTTTGCGATTTTTCGAGTCCTTTTTTCATTCGTACTACTTCTGAAGTACCACCAAATAGACCCGCGTACACCGCATTGGTACAATTTCGATAACCTTCCTGCTTGACTCCGTGGGTGGCTAACGTGGAAGTAAAGGCTTTACGAGTTGCCACCCCATTTACGCGGGCTTCAATTCACTTATCGTCTTTTCCCTTACGCTTCCACCCCAGAGTGGCCCGTTCCTGACCTCGTTTCAAAGCAAGCTCCGGATTAGCCTCCTCTTCTAAGCGTTCTAAGAAAACCCGGTTTACCTGTACGGCTAGGTCAGGACTTAAATACTGGGCATACTCTAAAGCGATTTGTACATGAGCCCAAGTACCGCCACTGTACCGACCTTTGGCAGTTTTTAAAAGTGATTTTAAATCACATTTAAAAAACTTAGCTGTTGCTTTTATGAAGCCGACCGCCTCTTCCTGACGGACCCAAAATGCTGGTCTTTTACTATCATCAGCCCCGCATGCTTTCCATAAATCCGTCAGACTAATCATTTCCCCGTCCTGGGATATGTTCATCGAATGACCATTAAATACGATTAGCTTTTCCATATCGATCAGGCAAGCATGGTCTGTAGACGGTTTGTCAGCATAATCTGACGTTCTGTCTTTGCAGGTTCATAGTTGTCATACATCTCAAGAGCGTCAACAACTCTTTCTACGGTACTCTCTTTTACCTCCTTGCCCTCACGTAACCTCGCTAACGTAGCTGTACTTATGTCGGCGAGCTTGCAGAAAAACATAATCCCCTTCCCCTTATCGTGCGACATAGCACCAAACCGATGGTTTAGTTTTTGTCTGATGTCTTCTGGCAATTGCATAAGAATCAATATCTTCGTTGCTAATAAAATGTTCAATCACGACACAAATATATCAATGGTATTGAATATATCAATAACGTTGAAAATATTATTTTAAATAATTCAATGCCTATATCAGAAAGACTAATTGAACTTATTCAGGAACAGGGTCTTAAGCAAAGAGAAGTTGCTGAAAAATTAGAATTGCAGCAATCATCTGTTTCAATGATATTGAAGGGAGGTAAAACGTCTTTAGAAACATTGATCAAAGCGGCTGATATTTTCGGAGTCACTCTTGATTGGCTAGTTCTTGGAATAGGTCACAAATATCGGAATCAGTCTTTCCTTGTGCCGGTTGGTTCGGATCACTTCACGAAAGAAGATATAGAGCAAGCAACTCAGGATAAGCAGCACTTAATAGAGGTATTAAAAAAATCTCTTGAACAGTGTCAGAGAAACGAAGAAACCTATCGTAATCTATACTTGAAGACCCAGCAACAATTATGAAAGCCTTAGTATTGTTTTGTATTCTATCTCCATTTATTGCTTTTAGTCAAGATTGCAAGGGTACTAAGAAACATATAGACGACTTTGATGGAACCACCCACATACAATCAATTAGTCGCCCGTTTGATTCTCATACCCTTAGACTTCAAAAATCCATCTTTAAGGACGGTGCAATCCTTTATAATGCATACTTCGATGCTAATAGCACTAGCCTAGATATTGAGTCTAAAACCCTAGAAGTGCTGTTAGACAATGGCGAGAACTATACCTTCAATGAATTAAGGGACGTAAAAACTGAAGCAATAGGTGTGTCGGCAGGAGCTACATACCGCTATACAGCTAGAGTAACACTTACCGAAAAAGACAGGGAAGTGCTAGCAAGGCATCAAGTAAAAAATACCGTATAAATGGGATTGCTACGCGTGACATGGTGCCGGGCGAAAGTAAATATGTCCAAAAGATTTCTGAATGCCTTTTTAGATGATCATGAATACACCTTCAATCTCAGCTCAGGACTATCAAGCCTTGCTTACTGCGATGGCTTCGCAGACGTTTTTCTATATCCTCACAATCACCCAAAAAACGGAGGAAATTGCACCGGCTGACCTGGCTGAAACGTTACTACCGATCCACCCGCTTACCCTGGCAGGGCTCAACACGGCAATCAGTCGGCTTTCGAAAATCAGTATTTTGGAAAGCAACGGCTCCATCTATCACCACCATCGTACCTACCACGTTCATCCACGCTTTAAAGACATGGTTGAGTATTTAACCAAGCCTCTACACAGCAAGGAGATTGAAAAGGCTATTGAGGATTTTAATAAAAGGAAAGAAAAGGGCGAGTTACTTATTCAGCAACGCCTTCGTCAGCAGAAGGTTTAGAGCGTGGGTTAGAGAAGTACTCTACTTTCTCAATGATGTATTCGTCAGTCTCCAAAGGAAAACGATCATCAGGCATACGGCTGGAAAAATGAGTATAGGAAATTCCTATTTTTTTGCCCCTTCCTCAACGGTGCCTTTTTCAACGTCTCCGTCTCCGCCAATACGTCGAAATAAAGCTGTAGCACTATCAGTGGTAGCACCTAAGCCAGTTCTTTTATCTCGAAGCAGATATTGTTGATTTTTTTTCTTTGCCATAATAGAACAATTTCAACAAAAATAACATCTTATTTTGATGATATGCAAATAAGTCGCTGGATTGATAAGACGAAAATAGATAAAAGTGGAGCGGCTCCGATCATGATCACCATTACCTACCAAGGTCAACGTAGTCGGTTTTCCTCTAAATACAAAATAGAACCCAAGTACTGGAACGATGCGAAGGAAATCATAAAAGGATCCGCAGCCTTTGCTGAGGTAGTCAACCAGCGACTTGAAGAGTGGTCTGTGATCATTCGCTTAGCCTGGCATCACCTGGAAAGTCCGTTTGGAAAGGTGGATAAGCAGGCCTTTGAAACGCTGATCGAAAACCTGTGGATAACTTGGGATAAAATCAAGGCCGATACCTCAGGCGATCTGAAACTGGAACAGAAGCGACTGCTTGATGAGACCCTGCAAGGCCAAAAGCCCCAGATCCTGCTTTCTGACTTTTGGACTATTTACGATCAGGATCACGCCGCCATTCACCAGCACAGTTTCCTGCGTAAATTTCGATCAGTCCGTGATCATCTGGAGGCCTATAAGCCCGACATCGATTTCAAGGACTTTACGCTTTCCTTTTTTAATCGGTACGTAAACTTTCTGGCTGGCGAGCAGGACCTGGCTGATGCGACCATTGAAAGCAATATCAAGAAAATAAAGTCGCTTTTAAAGTATGCCGATATTACGGGCGTTGCGGTGCCGAAGGATTACGCCCTGTTTAAATTTACCTCCGCTAATCCCGACCGGGTGTTTCTTCGCTGGAATGAAGTCATGCAGCTCTGGGATTATCACTTTCATATTGATGAAGATCGTATGGTAGCCGATCAATTTTTGACGGCCTGCTTTACGGGCTTCCGATACAGTGATCTTATTAAGCTGGGTCAGTCCTATTCGCAAAGCAAGGAAATTCCAGTCTTTGCCCTCCGCCAGCAAAAAACCCGCGAGTCGGTTTCAGTCGCTCTTAATGACTACGCAGCAGAAATCTGGAAACGATACGACGGTACTCTTTTTAATGAGGAAAATCTATTGAGCCCCCAGAAATTCAACGTTGCTCTAAAAACGGTAGCCCGCCGGGCAAAGATCGATGCGGCTACCAAAGTAACGGAATTCAAAAAAGGCAAGGCACTCGAAACCTTCGTTCCTAAATACGAAGTCATCAGCTCCCACACGGGCCGACATACCTTTGCTGTCAATTCGATCGAGAAAGGCATGCCCTTGGAGGTCCTACAAAAAATCTTAGGACATCAGAACATTCAGTCCACGCTGGTTTACGCTAAAATCGTCGATGAGTTCAAGCATCAGACCATGCTTGAGGTTTGGAAGAAAAAATAGCCTTAGTGGCAAATTAGGTGGCAGGTTTCATCTTTACTGGGCTAAATCCTTATCCGACTAAGCCAGAGAATAAGTATAAAAATATTTAGGCTCTGGCTTAGTCAAATTATCAGAGGAACGGCAAAGAATCTGGTGTCTCCTACAGGGCCCACTCTTATAATCAAGCACTTGGCATTTTTTGCTGGGTGCTTTTTTGTTGGATGAGCCACTATATTTAGAGCATTCCATGCACGATCACTTTCTACGCGTGGGTAAGAATGATCTGTGAGTTAAGCTTTTACCTTGTCTCCAACTGTAACTAAGGGATGCTAAAAGTAAGACTTAAATGAGGCACCGCTCCTACACAAGTGAAGTGCTTTTCTGCTCAGTATAGTGAATTTGACGATCGTCTTCACGTCACCGTACTCGTTGAGGATTTCGGACATTCTCTTTTCAGCAATACCTCGGTTGTGAGTTAAATCTTCTAGGCATTCTTTGAACGGCCTTTCTTGACGTCTGAGGAAGGGAGGAATGAACGTTTACAAGCCACCACTTGGATGCATCCTCAATGCTTGTAAATGTTTGCATGGTTTAAAGCATCTAAGCGGCTTTTTTTCTAGTTTTATCCGCAACCTTACCAACCAGCCTCATGATGCTTGCCTATTACATTTCTCAACTCGAAAGCCTGTTTAACGGTCAGCCCTGGCTGGATGAAACCCTTTTGAAAAAAACGGGTAAGTTATCCAGTGAGCAGGCTTTCCAAAGACCTTATCCCCACGTTCACTCAGTAGCTGAGATCCTGGCTCACCTGATTGCCTGGCGTCAGGTGTTAATTAAGCGACTGGAAGGCAACTACGCGTATCAAATTCAAATGCAGGGTTCCCAAGACTGGCCTTCACTGGAGCAACTTCGGGTATCAGGATGGAAAGCTTTACAGGAGCAGCTGGTAAGCAATCAGACTCGCTTGATTGCATTGTTAAAACACCAGCCACAGGGAGTGTTATCGACCCACTACAACGAACAGGGGCATACGTTTGAATACCTCATCAATGGCATCATTCAACATGACCTTTATCACCTGGGGCAGATCGGCTTAGTGATAAGCATGCTCAAGCACTACTAACCTTTATCTAAGTTAACTTCTTTTAACGTATAGCCCACTTGTCTGATTAAAGGTTGAGCAGTAGCTTTCTGGCCTGAACTATCCAACCGCTCTATCCATGAAACGTCTTTACTGGATTGTACTATGGGTACTTGGCTTTACCTCTTGCAAGCCTGACCCCCAGGAACTCACTTCTCCCCTCGACTATACAGACTGGGTTGCCATTGTTTCGCCGGAACCTAAAGCCGTAGAAGCTGTTTACGGTAACATGGATAGCCTGCTAGTCATTAGTACCGGCCTTCAAATCTACTATACTACCAATTATGGCAAAACCTGGAGTAAGTCTGACCAAGGCCATTCCGGGGTGCGTGGTTTTATCGCCCATGGCGACTCCCTGTTTGCTTTGACTACCGAGTATCAATGGACTGGTAATCCAACCGTTTATGCCAATTCTGCCCAAATGGTTAGCCTGGATAAAGGGGTTAGTTGGAAGGTTTTGCCGAGACCTACTGATTTGTTTGTTCCTCGCAACCGAGTCGCTGCTCCGAATGGCATTACTTATGAAATAGACGAGGTTCGAACGCCTACCCATCCTGGAGCTACGTCAACGTTTTGGGTAGACTATCCCGGCGTTAAGACTTCGAACCGCAGGCACTTGTCCATCCCAGAGGTGCATCAAATCCAAAGCATCCGTCTGGACAGTCAAGGCAGACTCTACGTGGCAGCTTCGGCCCCTATTTGTGAGAGACGTGAGAACTTTGCCTTTTGCAAAGACAAGAATAGTGTCATCTACGTCTCTAAAAAGCCATTACCCTGATCTGAAATCCATCCAATGAAGAAGCCTACCCATGACAGCGGATAGGCTTTCTTGGTTATACTGGCTGCTTATAACCTCCCCGTTATGAAACGATTTTTCCTTGTTGTCTGCCTTTCGTCTGCCTGTACTTCGGGGCCTAAAGAAAATACGCATCAGCCTGCTTTTGATACACTTGAGGGAAGCTTTAAAGGTGAATATATTCCTCATAACTATTCCTTTAAAATTACCAGGGATGGAACAGTGCTATTTTGGAAGCATCGCGATATTGATATTAATTACTTCCAGGGGCAGGTTGCCTCAAGTGTCATTCGTAAATTAACCACCGCTATTGACTCCCTTTATTATTATGAAGCGGATAGTGCCTCAACAGGAATAGTTGCTGACGCTTTTACCTACAATCTTTGGATACACCAAGCAAACCGAACGGTACGCAAAGCCCGCGGTTATTCTAACGTAGCTTCGCCAAGCGTTGTGGCTTTAGCTTACAGCTTAACACCACTCTTTGACACGTTAGAGCTGAAACCCACTTCTAAAAAATTCCATTTTGGAAGCTATGTACCCATACCCCCTCCCCCGCCAGCTCCATTGCCAAACCCACGCTGAAATCTCTTCCACCTATCTACTTTACATTGGCCTCTCCACAGAGAGATTGAGCGAAAAGGTGGAGAAATGCCGGGTTTTCGGGTAGGTGTTTGCGTGCGAGTGCACGCATTTCACCTTTGGCCGAGGGTCGTTTGCAAAAAGTGATAAGGATCCCAAGGAGACCTTTAGCCTACGTTATTCCAGGACTGTGAAGCAATTCATATTCCCATATTTTAGAATCAAATCTCCCACCTTGGGGAAACCATGGCTAACCTCGCACAATACCAGGTGGTCCCAACTATTCATTAGGTACTTACCCGATGCGTCTATAATGGATTAATGTACAATCTTTTCACTAAGGTCATTTCTCTCAATTACCTCCAAAAG
The DNA here is from genome assembly GCF_002261125.1 of Siphonobacter sp. BAB-5385. Taxonomy (NCBI): domain Bacteria; kingdom Pseudomonadati; phylum Bacteroidota; class Cytophagia; order Cytophagales; family Cytophagaceae; genus Siphonobacter; species Siphonobacter sp. BAB-5385. The sequence goes on from NZ_NMPS01000117.1 coordinate 8,354, forward strand.
TTTATCTCTACTATGATCGTTGACTATAACTTGGATATGCGTTTCACTAACAGTCATAAAGCCTTTCAGCAACTCAGGAAGCCTTTCCCAAGTTGAATCATTGGGGCAATGTTTAATCAAGTCGTATAGTAGGTCTGACTCTGAAGACATAAATCTTTCAAGTTGTTGCCTGTCGTGAAAGATAAGGTATTTAGGCATTACAGGTGGAGGTCTTCACTCAAAGCAAGATAAGGCGTTTTCAAATATCCCCAAAAAGACATTATAATGCCGCCCTCACCGGTATTTAGCCGACTCAGTTTTGAGTTG
>NZ_NMPS01000118.1:0-24659 GCF_002261125.1 Siphonobacter sp. BAB-5385
ATAAATGATGGTCACGGGCAAAGTCACGATACTGACGTACGTTCTCGATTTCACCGGACCGATACGAAAACCGAGCAATGTACCAGGATTTTCCTGAGTCCATTTTACTGGTCACCTTTTCGGGTTTGATGGTGATAATCAGATCACAAAGCGTTTTTCTTTCGTAAAAAACGGGTTGCATCATCCGATACAGCTCCGATACCGACGTATTGTTGAACATCAGAGACGCTACGCAATGATCGGCATCGATAAAGAAAAACTCCGCCCACACTTCTCGTTCGCTTCGCGTAAATAACGTATCCTCAAAAATCCGGTAAGCAATCGGCTGAAACGAAAATTCCGTAATTGGCTTGCCAATGGAATCGGTCAGGATGCGTTCGCCGTATAAATTGAATTGTCCATTCTGACCATTGAAACGGTATTCCCGCGGGTGACCTTCCAGATACAGAAATTTACTTTCCGTAACCAGAGCACCCGTTTCTTCGTCTACGCGTTCAATTTCATAAGACTTGAGTTTCTGAGCGGGCTGACCCAACTGCACCGTATCAGTTGAAAGGGATGAATTCATAGGAACAGTGATTAATTTGCGACTTCCTTAAGTCTATATCTTTTGTACAAATATAAAACATAAATTTAGTTTTATACAAAAAATAAAGACATTTAGTTAAAAAAATTATTCACTGTCCCTACAAAACTCAAGCCGGAAATTTGTTCTCGAAAAACCCGGCAAATCGCCACAATTCTTTAATGTCTTCCCGACGGACCGGATACGGAGCAAAACGTTCGTTGAGTGACTTCAGCACCAGTACGCCCGTTTCGGCCAGGTAGTTATAAACCATTTTCAGCACTACCCCTTCATTCTTTGTTACTACCAGGCAAATACTGCCGTTCTTCACGCTTTCCCAACTTTCGATGTATTCACCGAATACCACCGCACCATCCCGCAAGGGAGGCATTGATTCACCTTCGTAGGGGAAAGCCCGGTATTTACGATCACGAGCCAGAAAAGGCAAGTGAAACGTGGGGAGTTTACCAATGAAGTCGATGTCGCCATATCCCTCAGCATAACCACCCAGAGCCTTCACGTGTACAAACTCTACGTTTTCCTGATCCTGGGGATCCACGGTTGTGGCCAGTACCCGCAGCTCAGGAATTTTAGGCATGTTCAGGGGCTCCTTACTTAAATCCTTTCGGAGGATGTCATCTACGCTTACCTGAAAAAAGTCAGCAACTTTAATCAGATCACCGTAGCGGGGTTCTGCCCGACCGGACTCGTATGCCGCCCAGGTCGATTTCTTCAGTCCTAATTCATCCGCCAGCCGTTGTTGGGATACGCGTCCTTCCAATCGGCTACGTAGCTGAACCAGATTCCGGGCAAAAAAATCATTTTGCGTCAGCTCTTGAGCAGAAGTATTATCCATTTTTTTAGTCAATTCGTATACCTTTTGAACAAAGATAGCGGAATTATCTCGTAACGAGCAAGAAACGTATACAATTTTTACTTTATATCGTCTCTCTTTTTTAGCAAACGGTTTTTATATGTTCACCAACGGTAGCCATAAAGCCAAAAAAAGGCTGGTAGTGCTACCAGCCTTTTACTTCAAAATCTCTTTTTACAAGGTCAGGGCTATTCCGCCGGTGAACCAGCGACCGGGTTGCTGGACGAAGCCATGTTCGTAATACGTCTGATTAATCAGGTTATTTACGTCGGCAAAAAGCCGGAACTTGGGTTGCGTCCAGGACAATCGCGTATCGACCAGATGAATCGTTGCGTAGGGCTGCGGCGGCGTACTGGCATCCCACTGATAGTCGCCTTCGCGTTTTTTGAGCGTGTACCAGGCATCCAGCGTAAGGTTTTTAGCCAGTCGAACATTCGCACCCAGGCTTAGCTTGTGCCGCAAATAGTTAAGTGTGTAAAAAGACTGGAAGTTGATCTGCTTTTGATCCGCCGAGATGTACGCGTAGTTAAAGGTTAGTCGCTGCAGCCAGTAATCGGGCTTGTTCACTACCTGGCTCATCTGCAACGCGTACGCCATTTCCACGCCGAAAGTATTCAGGTTGCGAATATTCTCAATCCGCGGCACGGCCTGATCAGGGCGTTTGATTTTATCGATAGCCGTACTGCTCTGCCGGTAAAACGCCGAAAGCGTCAGTTGATCCACAGCCGTAAAACGCTTGGTACCCACTTCGTAACTCCAGGCTTTTTCGGGCTGTACGTTCGGATCGGCGATTACCGTGGAAGAATTCAGGTACATTTCCGTAAACGTCGGATACCGTACTGCCCGGTTGGCACTGGCGTATACATTCACGCGGTCCGTTAGGGTATAGGAAAGATCGACCCCCGGATACCATTCGTTGCCAAACTGTGAATTCAGGTTAAACAGCGTACCCGCGACCAAGGTCAGACGTTCCCAGCGTTTGAGGTGCTCCAGATACACGTTTACGTTATCGCGGTCTTTACCGAAGGTGTACTTCTGGCCGAAGAAAGCGGGTACAGCTTTGGGCTTAGCCAGAGCATCCCCCAGGCGATTACTGATGATACTCTCCCGCCGCCACTCGGCTCCGAAGGACGTAGTGCCCCAGGCATGGGTCCAGCGGTTCCGCCATTCGATGTTGTAAACGTTGGTCTGGTGGAAGTTTACCGAAGCGGGTTTGGTTTCGCGGTAGTTATCAAAGTCATACAAATCAAAATGCCGCCGCCAGGAACCGGTCAGATTTGAGTACCACTGGCGAGTGAGTTGCCGGTCAGCCTGAGCGACTACAAAATACTGCTTGACCTGTTCGTACTGGTTGTAAAACTTGGGATGATAAAAGTTAGAGGCTCCAAACTGATTATCCATGAAGCCCCCCTGCAGGGCCAGCGTTGTTTTATTCAGCGACAAAGCCGTCCGTCCGTACAGGTTGTGGCGGTCGAAAGCGGTATTGTGAGCGTACCCATCACTGTGAATTTTCTCAGCGGCCACCAGCGTGGATTGTTTCTCGGTAGTTAGTCCCACCGACGTATTCAGCTGGTACAACCCATATTCTCCCCCGGCCAGCCCCACATTGACCTGGCTCGGCTGATTTTTCTTCGTGATAATGTTGATTACGCCGGAAAACGCACTTGGCCCAAATACCCGCGAAGCTCCGCCCTGCAAAATCTCAATTTTCTCAATCGTCGATAAGGGAAAGGGCAAATTCAGCGAATGGTGGCCCGTTTGCGGGTCGTTCATCTTGATACCATCGACCAGAATCAGCGTTTGATCAAAATTACCCCCGCGAATACTCACATCGGCCTGTACGCCCAGCGGGGCCCGCGAACGTACGTCCACGTTAAGAGCGTACTGCAAAATACCATCGAGTGTCTTCACCGGAGCTTTTTCAATATCCTGAGCCGTAATGACGGTGACGTTACGGGCAGTTTTGCGAATTTCGGTTGATTGTAAATTGGCTGTAACCGTTACTTCGGATAAACCAACGGTTTTCGTACTATCCTGAGCCTGGGAAAGAAAAGGAACTAAAAAAGTAACGCCTATAAATATACGTATCATACAATACATTAGCTTCTCCGTACGCACAGCGGTATTCGATGGATTGCAACCAGCTACGGTGAATCCTACCTCACGGACGGAGTTTGAATGAAGAAGAAGGAAAATTTTCCCATGGACTTCGTACTTGAGTCGATGGAACAGTAGCCGACCTTAAGCCGGCAAGGCAAGCATTTCGGGAGAATCTTCGTCGGCCAGGGTGCGTACGATGGCCTGGTAATCAATCTTTCCGTGATCCTTTCGGGGAAGATTACGCCATTCGAGGATGCGACGGGGTTGTTTAGCCGGGGGCAGGGACTGCAAGAGGTGATCCTTGAGCTGACGGGTATACGGAACGGAGTTCTGGCCCGGATACGTCGCCGAAAAAACCAGATAAATTTCGTGCGAAAGGTCCTCCCGAAGCAACCCTACTACAGCTACTTCCTGAACAAAGCGGAGTTCCTTGGCCCGGTTTTCAATTTCTTCGGCAAAGATGTTTAGTCCCCGGCGGTTAAACATCCGTCCAGCCCGGCCCATCAGTACCAGCCGGTCGTCGTCCATCAGACCCAGGTCAAACACCGTATTGATCCCCCGATAATCGGGTGATACGTACGGACTTTCAACCCGGATGCGTTGGTCAACAATGTGGATACGTACGCCCGGGAATGCCTTCCCTACGGAAAACTGGTGCTGAAGGATCTCTTCGTTTTGCTGGTAACTAATGTGTCCCAGCTCCGCCGCTCCGTAGTATTCGGTTAACAGGGCCTGCGGACTGACCTGAAGCAGCGTTTCGGCCAGCGACTTTTCCAGTTTTTCCCCCGCACTCACCAGCGAGCGAAGCAGCGGCAGCGATACGCCCGGGCGTGCCCACAAACGGTAGTGCGAAGGCACCATGAATACCGATGTGATTCGCTCGTCCCGCATTTGCTGCACCCAGCTCCCCGCCGATTTCAATGACGTCAGTACGCTGGTTGCTCCCTGCCAGAGCAGGTGCAGTACGCTGTTGAGGTTCGCCGAATAGCTCAGAGCATCCAGTACCAGCAGCCGATCATCCGCCGTAATGCCGAATACATCACTCTGGTGCGGAAAGGCCGTTACCCAGCTCTGGTAATCTTTCCAGATTACTTTGGGTACGGATTCGGTTCCGGATGTGAGTACCCCCAGAAATCGATCAGTAAGCGTAGTCGGCTGAATTTCCGCTCGTAAGCTTTCTTCAGATTTCGGCCAGGCCTGCTGCAACAGATAGGCGTTTTCGCGTTGCCGCAGACCCTCGATCTGCTCGCTCGTCAGTTGCGAGGAAGCGAACAATACGGCCTTTTTCAAAGCCATGCAGGCCAGCAGATCAAGCAGGTTTTCCAGAGCGTCGGTCTGAGCCAGGATAACCGTTGCTTGCGAAATACCGGCTTGGTACGCTCCGGCCCGGGTCTGAATCTCCGTGATTAATTCGGCATACGTATAGCTCCGGCGACCGTATTGCAGTGCCGTTTTATCCGGAAATTTTCCGGCCGTATGAAGAATTTTCTGGAGAATCACGAATTCAGATGTTCAATCAAAAGGGCGATACCCAAACCACCCGCGACGCCTACCGTTACCAGGCCAAACCTTTGCTGAGTATGAGCCAGGGCTCGCATCAGGTGAATGGTATTAATCACTCCGGAAGCCCCAAAGGGATGTCCGTACGCCAAATTTCCGCCAAATATATTTACTTTTTCTTCAGAAATCCCCCAGTGCATGAGGAAGGCCAGTGGTTTGACCGCAAAGGATTCGTTGATTTCAAACAGGTCAATATCCTGAATGGACAGGCCTGTTTGCCGCAGTAACTTTTCCGTTGCCCAGATGACACCCGCCGGAGCCAGCGTAGGTAAGCCCCCGGCCATAGCCGAGGCAACCAGTCTGAATCGGGGCTCATACTCAGCCCGTAAGGTATCATTTACCAGGAAAATACCCGCGGCTCCATCGTGCAGGTGAGCGGTATTGGTATGGTCGATTAATAGCGGGGATTGAGTACGGATCAGACTGTCGTACGAAAAGGCTTTTCGCAGCGGCTGGTCTTCCGTGATAGCCCCGTATGGAACTCGAATTTCTCTTAAAATTTCGATGGCCTGCTCCGCTTTCTGATGGCTTCGTACCGTCCAACGCATCAGTTCTTCTTTGGAAAGTCCGTAGTTTTCTGCCACCGTTTGGGCCGCCTGCCTTAGGCTGGCTTCCCCATACGAGGCCGGAGCAAACGTGGCCTGCGTATAGAAGGTCTCAGCGTCGATGTACCGGGGGTCGCGGGGCTGATACTGCGCCGGGGAGCCAGGCTATTACTTTCCATTCCCCCCGCCAGTATACTCTGAGCCATCCCGCTTTTCAATTGAGCTTCGGCCGCTACCAGAGCCCGCAAGCCTGCTCCACATTGCAGATCAAGGGTAGTCGCTGGAATATCGGGTGAAAAACCGGCTTCCAGTAACGCATAGCGAGCCATGTTGCCTCCCGTACCGAGGGCATTTCCAACGATCAATTCATCAAAAGCCAGGTTGGAATACCTGCGTCGAAAGTCCCGCAAGACCTCCGCCATGAGTTGCTCAGGGAGTACATTTTTGTAGTAGCCCTGGGCCTTTCCGGTGGGAAGCCGTAATCCATCCACGATGTACGCTTGTAACATAACTGCGAACCTAGACATTATATGTCGAATTGCACCGACGTCAGTGCAATCATCATTGAAAGAAAGGCCGTATCAATCCTCTGGAAATACTGTTGTCATTCGTCCGTACGTGATGCGGGAAGATGTCTTTGGGAGCCAATGAAGGTGAAATTTTGTGGCAGGCCAACCTACCCGCTCTAACGGATACGAGGCCTTTTCGAATACCCGAAGCTGCATTCACCGATCAATTAAATGTAGTTTGACCCGCCCATGGCTGAATTCGTAGAGCCCCTATTCGTTTTCGGGTATCCCCAGCGTATCGCCCTATATATGAGTCCATTATTGTACCGCTGTTACCGAAGAAAACCTGTAAATCCATTCGTTCGCCTCCCCGCACCAGTAAGTAATCAGGCATTGGGGATGGCAGGAGTAACCCTGGAGTTACTCCCTGTCATGAACAAACCTGAAAACGCTGGTCCAGACCCTGTTTACACCGTTGGTAAGAACTCTTTGCGGGCTTCTTCGACCACGGGCAACAGGGTTTCCATTCGCTGGATGACCTCTGTAACAATGGTCTGTACCGTAAATAAATCACCGTTTTTAGCAGCCAGCTCCTGTAGTTTTATGAAAGCAGGAACGACTTCGGTGACTCCAATCATTTGTACGGGCGATTTCAGAGCGTGAGCAATTTTTCCTACTTCAACAATGTCCTGTTGTTGTAAAGCTTCGCTCATTCGTTTAAGCTGTACGGGCGTTTCTTCCAGGAAAACCGTCAATAAGTCGGCCATCGATTCATGATCGCCGCCCGTTACTTCGTGCAGGTAATCCAGATTTATTGTCATTGCATTGGTTTGGCTATTCATTTCAGTTGTGGCGGGAATAAATGCGGGTGTTTGTACTTGTAATTGTTTACGGACGACCTTGTATAAATCACTCATTTGAAAAGGTTTGGAGATGAAGTCATTCATGCCGACCTGCAGACAGTGCTCGCGTTCACCCACCAGGGCGTGAGCGGTCATGGCTACAATCGGGACATCTATTTGCAGCACATTACGAATCTGACGTGTGGTTTCGTACCCATCCATTTCCGGCATCTGAATATCCATCAAAATCAGATCATAGCTCTTTGCCCGGAGCTTTTTCAAGGCTTTCACGCCGTTCTCAGCAATTTCGGCCGAGTAGCCCATGCGGCCAAGTACAGCCGTTGCCAGTTTCTGATTCATGGGGTTATCCTCGACTACCAACACGGATATTTTTTTCAACCCATCGTACGACGCGGAATGATAAGAGCCGAAATCTTCCAGCGAGGCAGGTTCAGCAATTTCGTAGGGAATTTCAACGGTAAAAAGTGATCCCCGACCCGGCGTACTTTCCACTTCAATCCGACCGCCCTGCATGTCTACCAGCGAATTGACAATATTCAGGCCCAGTCCGGAACCGCCGTATTGCCGCGTGGTGAACGAGCTTTCCTGACGGAATCGTTCGAAAATATGCGGTAGTACGTCCGCCGCAATACCAATGCCCGAATCTTTCACCGATAAAACCACCCATACGTGCTGGTCTTCGATTTGCTTGCAGCGAATGTTGATTTCAATGCGACCTTTTTCGGTGAATTTAATGGCATTGGAAGCCAGATTCAGCAAAATTTGGGTTAAACGCGTCGGATCTCCCAGGACAACCGGCGGTAGCGTCTGATCGAGTTTTACGTCAAGTTCAAGCTGTTTGTCCAGGGCAGCTGGCTGCAACATGATCCTGATTGACTGAACCAGCGAAATGATACTGAACGGAATTTTTTCAAATTGTAGCATTCCTGCTTCAATTTTCGAAATATCCAGAATATCATTGACGATGGTAAGGAGGTTACGGCTGGCTGTATTTACCGCTTTCAGGTATTCATTCTGCTCGGTCGTCAGCGGCGTGGTTTCCAGCAGGTTCGTAAAGCCGATGATGGAGTTCAGCGGCGTACGGATTTCGTGGCTCATATTGGCCAGGAAATTTTCCTTCATCAACGCCGCTTTTTCAGCCAGTTCCTTGGCTTCATTGAGGCGGGAATGCGATAACAGGCGGTCGGTAATATCGACGTAACTGGACACTACATATTGCAGATGCTGCTCCAGATCGAAAATGGGTACTGCCGAACTGAGTAACAGGGTACGCTCGTCGCCAATTCGTAGTTCCAGATCATCAATCTGTGCAGGCTGGCCTTTGCGGGCTTTCCAGTAGGGTCTTTTTTCGGTGGGATACGGCGTTCCGGCAGGAAACTGGAACACGGGCAGCGTATTCAGCAGATCTTCGTACGAATTGAACTCCGAGTGCTGTTTCAGAAGTGTTCGGGTTACCTGATTGGTATAATAAACCTTCCCGGCTTCGTCATACACCACCACCGCCGCCGGGACGGCATCCAGAATTTCGCGAAGCCGTTTTTCATTGGCCTGTAATTCCATATTAAGATTCGTACGGCTTTGCAGCAGTCGGATCAGCAGATACACCGCTCCCAGAATGATCACTACGGCTACCAGTGTACCGATGATGATACTAAGCAGAGCCTCATTAGCCGAGCGTTCGCTTTCTTCGACCCGATGAGCAAGTGAGGTTTGCTCATCCTCCTGAATCTGAACCAGCAGGTTTCTGATTTCATAGGTCTGATCAAGATACACGCGACCGGAATCCAGTCGGGTCGTTCCGTTTTCGATTTGAGCCTGCAGAAAAAGCTTCCGACCCAGCGTGAGTTTATGCTGTAATTTCTGATTTAGCTCCCGGATTCTTTGCTGCTGATCGACGGTTTTGGCAAAGTCGTTGAGGTCTTTTGACTGATCAATCAGTTCGCGGGCATTTCGGTTAAAATCGGCCAGAAAGTAGGGATTACCGCTCAGGATATGCCCGCGTAAGTCGTTGTCGATATGCGTTAAACGCGTATCAATTTGCTCGGCTTTTTCCAGAATGACGTGGGTATGGGTAATCCAGTTGTTGGTAATGACGAGCCGCCGGATGGTACGGTGCCCGTTAATACCAATCAGAATTTCAATCAGGATCCCTCCGCCCAACATCAACAATATCCAGAATTTCAACCGCATCTGAGTCTAATCAATGGTGTGGTAAATGAGTGCTATCTGGTATAAGACAAACGGAACGATACGTCAGGCGTACCGGTGTTCGGAATTTTTCCCGAATCTATACGAAGCAGAACGATCCACAAGCTATAAAACCATTCCACAATCTGAAATGGCATTGCATCAGGTACTTGTCTAAAAAAGGGGATTGGCTGAGAAGGAACATGTGCCCGTAAAACAGGCCATGTAATCCGATGAAGTATAGAAGTAATTGTGGGCATGTTTATGTGGGCGGCACAAACGCTTTAGTATCTACCAGTAAATTTACTCATTAAAGCTGACTCCGCAAAAGCGTAAAGAGAACCTACCCGCCTGACAAACGTTAAGTTCTTGTAAATGACGCCTGTATTAGCCGGGTAATCCTTGCAGGGTTAGTACTCAACTAAAGTAACCTGGAAGCAGTTCCCGGGCCACTGAAAAGCTTTCGTAGAGCGTTCGGAGCTTCCTTCGAACGTTTTGATGCATTCTGCTATACGTTACTTTCACCGTAGTTTGCTTTTAAAACTACGGTGAAAGTTTATTCGAAATAAGCTTTGCCTGATGTAATGGAGTAAGGCCCTCACCGTATTTTCGCCTCGCAGCATCCCCAAAAGGTTGTATGAGCTTATGTGCACAGGTAAAGGTTCGTATCTGAAAATCCTTTTACCACATCACCCAAGTATCCTTACTGCCGCCCCCCTGTGAGGAGTTTACCACGAGGGAGCCTTTGTTAAGAGCTACCCGCGTCAGGCCTCCGGGAATTACGTTAATTTCATCGCCATACAGGATATACGGACGCAAATCAACGTGGCGACCCTCGATGGCTCCGTCGATCAGACAAGGTACCCGCGAGAGGGAAATCGTGGGTTGAGCAATGTAATTACGCGGATTAGCCATGATTTTCTGCCGGAACAGTTCGTGCTCCTCCTTCGTCGCCTTGGGCCCGATCAGCATCCCGTAGCCACCCGCCTCATTCGCTTCTTTCACCACGAGTTGTTCAATGTTCTCCAGCACGTATTTACGGTCTTCTTCTTCCCGGCAGATGTAGGTACGCACGTTCGGAATGATCGGTTCTTCGTCGAGATAGTACTTGATGATGCGAGGTACGTAGGCGTAAATTACTTTATCGTCGGCGACGCCCGTACCCGGAGCATTGGCCAGAGCTACGCGACCTTTCTTGTACGCATCGAAAATGCCCGGAATGCCAATCAGCGAATCCGGATTAAACGCATGAGGATCCAGGAAAGTATCATCGATACGCCGATAAATCACATCGACGACCTGAAAGCCCTTGGTGGTTCGCATTTTCACGTATCCATCGTGTACGACCAGGTCGCGGGCATCCACCAGCTCCACCCCCATTTGCTGGGCCAGGTAGGAATGTTCGAAGTACGCCGAATTATAAATTCCAGGCGTTAGAACGCATACCGTTGGATCGGGACGCCCGGAGATATGTTGCAGCATCTGCAACAAACGGCTGGGGTAGTCGGATACGGGCCGCACATCGGTACGGGCAAATACTTCCGGAAAGGTCTGCTTAAGTAATTCCCGGTTTTCGAGCATGTACGATACCCCCGAGGGACAGCGAAGGTTGTCTTCCAGCACCATGTATTCACCGTCATCCCCCTTGATAAGATCGGTACCGGTAATATGGCACCAGATACCCTTGGGCGGTTTTAGTCCAATACAGGCTTTAAGAAAGCTCTTGGAAGATTCAATCAAATCCCGGGGCACAACGCCATCATTCAGGATTCGCTGTTCATTATAGACATCGTCGATGAACAAATTAATAGCCTTGATTCGCTGGATGAGGCCTTTTTCAAGCTTATCCCAGTCCTGACTCGGAATGATACGCGGAATGATGTCTACCGGCATGATCCGCTCGGTTCCTTCATTTTCGGAATATACGTTGAACGTAATGCCCATCGCCATCAGAGCCCGCTCAGCGGCCTGATGACGACGCGTCATTTCTTCCATACTGAGCTGTTCACTACGTTGTTTGAAGGCGTCGTATCCTAGCCGCACCTTTCCCTGGGCGTCGAACATTTCATCATAAAACCCTTCGATCTGGTAGTCATCGTAAGAAAACTGCATAAGTGTTAATCAATATTTTTAAACGCAGGAAAAAAAGGCCAGCTTTAGTAGTATTCATCTACAGAATGGGAAACTTAACAAATATCCTGTAAGAAGTCAAAATGTATACCAAATAATCTTTCGGCTACAGCCTATAATACTATATTTAATCCGTAAGGCTTCATCTAAAATTAGTACAAAAAGACCGACTCTGAGGGAAGTCGGTCTTCAGCCTCATCTTCCTTTTTCAAAGGTCAGAGCAGCTGAATTAATTGTGTACTTCGACTTGCCCGGTGCCGGACCGTCGTTGGTTAAATGCCCCAGGTGAGCCCCGCAGCGACTGCAGGCAATCTCTTTGCGTACCATTCCGTAACTCGTATCGGTACTTTCTTCCAGATTACGGGAATTGACGCCCCGGGAAAACGTCGGCCAGCCGCTGCCGGTATCAAACTGAGCGTCCGTTCTGAAAAGCTCGACTCCGCAGCAGATGCAGCGATAGGTTCCTTTCTCCCGATTATTCCAGTACTTCCCCGAAAAGGCCCGTTCCGTACCTTTCTGACGGGTTACAAAATATTGCTCCGGAGTTAACAAACGCTTCCACTCCGCTTCCGTTTTCTCCACCGGATACCGTTTGACGGGATCCTGTCTATCCGTAATGAACCACAGCGGCATGGCTGCTAAACCCTTAATCACACGTCGTCTTTTCATTCTGAAAATAATCCTTCAATCCGTTCAAGGTTTGGGAGATTCAAGGGGTATTTCCGGTTAAACCCGGTTTGTAGTTGTTCCGGAAAACCCACCTTGTGTAAGAAAGATACGCAAAACGCGGGCGATTCGTACCGCATTCAGTTTTTTTAACGAATGCTTACTGCCCCTGGCTCATTCGTGACAACATGCCCTCTTTCATGGCGTACAGCGAAACCCGAATTTGCTTGAGTTGATACTTGCGTAACAGAAAAGCAATCAGACAGGATGCTACGACAATCATGTCTACACGGTATTCTTTCATCCCAGGAATCTGCAAACGAGCGTCCCGATCAAGCGTCAGGAATTTTTCGTAGGAGTCGATGAATGAAGCCATCGGCAACTCAAAACTTACCTGTTCCGGATCCGGCCAATGACCCGTACTCTGCATGGATTCTATATCAATCAACGTTTCAAACGTCCCCGCTGAACCAATGATTTCTTTCGGCTCGTATTGGTGCACCGCGTTGGTAAGGGGTACTAGCTGTTGCTCCAGGTATTCGTAAAGTTTACTGATTGAATCGGGCAGAATGGGGTCGGCTTGCTGAAAACGGTCCATCAGCCGTTGCCCACCGATTTCGAAGCTCTGTTTCCAGAAAACTTTTTTGGCGTTACAAAGAATGAATTCGACGCTGCCGCCGCCAATATCCACAATGAGTGAGGTTTGCTCATTCAGTACGGTACCGGCCTTCACTCCTTCGTAGATCAGACTGGCTTCCTCTTCACCCGGTATAATGGTTACGGTAATGCCCGTAGCATTCAGCACCCGTTCGCAGAATTCTTCCTGATTAGCGGCATTGCGAACCGCACTCGTACCCAGGGCTACGATTTTTTCGGGAGCGATGTCGTACTGGTTGGTAATCTGACGGAATTCCCGCAGTACAGCCACGGCCCGATCTATGGCGGCTTCGGTAATTTTTCCCGAAGAAATTCCTCCTTCGCCAATTTTGGCGGGCATGCTGGAGTCATGCAAAACAGTAAAACCGGCCGCCTGCGTTTCGGCAATCAGCAGTTGAAAGGTATTGGTACCCAGATCAATAATGGCAAGACGAGTCATGATAAAAAGCGGTAAGCTCTGGAAAAGGAGCCTGTGGGACGACACAGATCATACAACAATTCGAAAGATATACTTTTCCGAATCGCAATTGTTCGCCAAAGTTGCCAATAAACTCTTGAAAATATAAAATAGAACCGTATATTTGCAATCCTGTTTTGGAGTTGAACCTTTCAAATTGCCGAATAACACACATGATTATCGTTCAAGTTAAAGAAAACGAAAGCATTGACAAGGCCCTCAAACGTTTCAAGAAGAAATTCGAGAAAACGGGCGTAATGCGTGAACTCCGTTCACGTATGGCGTTTACGAAGCCGTCAATCACTCGCCGTCACCAAGTCATCAAGGCAGCTTACCGCCAGAAGATGCAGGAAAGCGAGCAACAATAGTTTGCACGTTAAAGCACGCCTGTGCTTTATGACCGGCATTGTAGCCATCCTTTTGATCGGGGATGGCTTTTTGCATTTAGACCAGATCGAGTTGCCAGAAGGTATAAAAGGTAGTTCCGCAGATGAACGCTCCCAGCAGTAAGCCCGCCAGAATTTGCCGCGGGGTATGAGCATTGAGTTGCAGGCGGGCACTCATCACCAGGCCCGTCAATACAATGAATATGACCAGCGGAGCCAGTAAAGAGGTTGTACCGAAACGAGCCGTAAGGGCAATCAGTCCTCCGATAACGCCACCCATTCCAGTAGCATGAGCGGAAATTTGCCAGTATAGACTAATGAATGATACGCAGGAAACGGAAAATGTAACACTGGCCATCACCACTGTCAGTTGAGGCAACAGGACCAGATAGCGGAAAGAAGCAAAGGAAAAAATCGTATACAGCAGGACAATGATCAGGTACGGTCCCCGCCGATCTTCGAGCCGCTCCATCGTCAGGCTGCGAATGATTCGTAGTCGATATAACACGTACAGTAAATATCCGGGAATCAGGAACGTAAAGAAAAAGACCAGGAGCAACAGGCCAAACCTGAAACTGAGCTTTACGCCGAAAAAGTCGATGGTTTCCTGTCCATTAAAACTTTCCAGATTAGCAACGGTGAACGGTGCCGTGTAGAAAAGGATTCCACACAATACGGTCGGAATGAGCAAAGGGTGCAGTACAAACGAAAGTAAGCGGGCCAGACCTGTCTTCAAAATTGGTTAAGAGCTAGTGATGATCAATACTAACAAAAGTAAGTACCGAAAAAGCCTTCACCAAAACGCAGGCCCCCGCAAGCCCCGGCGTTCCTGATAATTTAATCCAATTCTTACAATTACTACTTGCGTTTAGCCCAGGCCAGTCCAACCTTCAGATCCACGAAGCCGTAGGCCTTGGAACGAATCGAGTAAGCCCGCTCGTGGTACACCTCGTTCGAATGACGACTTACTTCTTCCTGTTCCCCGGATTGATACCAGCGTTTTTCCTGGTAGGTATTATGGGCGTAAGTAGACAGCGGCAGGCGAACACCGGCTTTCAGTTCGAAAAAACCATTGGAAAACAGGCGACGTTGCGTACCCCAGGCCAGGTACCCATCACGCAAGGTCTGGCGGATGTGGTGATTACTTGAGACTCTTTTTTCACCCTCTCGTAAATGCCCCTCCCGTTGTTCAATTCGATTGCCCAAGCGTTCACTTGAAATACCCAGCGTAATAAAACTTCCCGACAGGTTATCCGACTGCTTCCCCCGAATAATACGTGATTTTAAGTTATAGTAGTACCGGGACTCCAGAGCCACGCTTCCCTGTAACAAACGATCATGAAAAGTATACGGATAGTCCCCGTTGTACGTGCGTTCGAGTTGCTGGTATTTTCCATAAATGCTCAACTCCCCTTGTACGGAAAAGGGCGAGGCTCCGAGTTTGTACTCATACGCAACCGTCGTACGCAGGTGACCAGCATTAGGCGACCAGCGAATGGGATTATTTAAATCCAGTTTCCAGATGGAACGAACGGGTTCAAAGCAGTGAAACAGTTCACAACGGGAAGAAATCGCTTGCGACTGGCCCGCAAAAGCAAAACCTATCAGCGAACGGGTTTCAATGAAAGGTTCCCAGCTACTGGCCCGTAAATAGCGACTGTACAGCTGACTGGACGCCACTCCAGCCCGAATGGTAAAATCAGCGAATCCGCGTTTACCAAACCGTCGCTGCAAGCCATACACCAGAGCCACTTCCTGGGTATGCGGAGGTCTGAAAGCACGGGGCCTAGTAGGTGACTGCGTTGGAATCGGTATCTGGCGTTCCAGCGACAGTCCCAGGTAGTTATCTGAAACGTTATTTACGCTTTTTCCTTCCCGGATACGTCGATTCATGCGATAATACCAGCGAGGTTGCAGCAGTACCCGCAAATTAAGTGGATAAAGGGTTGAGTACAAGCCACCACGTTCACCCCGATTGTACGAAATGCCTCGGGTACTATTCCAGGTCAATGCTGCTTCGGCATTGATCGACCAGGCCGTACTGAGTTTTTGTTCATAGCCTACCCGAACTATATCGGATAACTGCTGAATCGGACTCTGTCCACTTTGCCGGGGAATACTCATCTGGGCACCGTTCAGCGTACGCAGCAAATCAACCGGCACCATGATTTTGAATACGCTCCGGACGGGTACCTGCGTCTGGAAAACGTCTCCGTAGGTATCCAGCAGTTTCTTCTTCGTGCTTCCTACCGTATCCATCTCCGTGGTAAACTGAACGGTTTGCGTAGAATTCTGAGCAAAAAGCGGGTTTATACACGTTCCCAGTAGTAAGAGAAGTAGAAGCTTTTTCATAACAGCGGCGAAAGGGTTGGACAGAGGCGGAATGATTTACTTGCGTTTGGCCCAGGCGAGACCGATTTTCAGATCAACAAAACCATAAGGGTAAAGCGTAGTAAAATCCAATTCTTTCCGACTATAAGGCACAGAAGTGCTTTGCGAAACCAGCTCTTTTACTTCCATCGAACGATAGACTTGCCGTTGTTTAAGACGATTTTCTTTTCGATCGTAGAAAGGCAATCGTAACCCCGTTTTCAGCTCCCAGTAACCGTTGGTAAATAAGCGTCGCTGCATGCCCCACCCTACGTATAGATCGGCAAAGGTTACTGAAATATCTCTGGTGTATGTTCCACTACCTTTCTGATTGGCTACCAGCATTGCCGGTTCGAAGCCTTTGGTTCGCTCTTGTAAATGTTCTGTAGATATCCCCAGATGAAGGAAATTACCAGAAAGATTATCGCCCTGTTTTCCCTGCCGGATGCGTTTGTTCATGTTGTAGTAATAGCGGGATTCCAGGGACAAGCTTGCCTGTATCAACCCGTTTCGGTACCGAAGTTTTTCGCCTAACACGTCACGTACGGTATCCAGCCAGCCGGGCGTTTCATAAAACGTTAGTTTCGGGAAAATAAACGGGCATGTACGCTCAATTCCGCCTGAATTGAAAAGGGACTCTTACCCAGTTTACGTTCGTACGCCATGGAGCCTCTTACGTTGTGCCCCGTAGAAGATAGGCGAATGGGGTTGTTCAAATCAACTTTCAATAAGGAACGAACCGGTTCAAAACAGTTTAATATTTCGCACTGGGAAGAAGTAGTCTGAGAATTCCTGGTTAGAGCAAAGCCTCCCAATGTACGGGTTTCGATAAACCAGCTCCATTGCTTTTCGAAAGGCGTATCAAAACCCTGATAGAGGACATCTCGTGGAAACCGTTCATGAATGACTCCGGCCCGAATGGAAAAATCGGCAAAGCCATGTTTTTGAAAACGCCGTTGCAAGCCATAGACCAGACTTAGTTCCTGAGAAGCAAAGCCGAGTCCCTGCGTATTATTTAACCAGACATCATCGGCCAGCACGTTCCAGGTCGTTTCCAGCGATACCCCCAGATAGTTATCGGAAACATTAGCTACGCTCTTCCCTTCCTGTATTCGCTGCCCCATTCGGTAATACCAGCGGGGTTGAACCAGTAACCGCACATTATACGGATACAATACGGAACTGGCCTCAGACTGAGCGATGGCCACTTCTGCGTTGATGGACCAATCGGCCCGTATTTTTCGTTCGTAGCCTAAACGCAAAATATCCGTAATCTGCCGAGCCGCGTTCATGTGAAAAGCTTTGGGAACATTCAATTGAGCCGGAACCAGATACTTAGGCAAGCCAAAAGGCACCATGATTTTGAATACGCTCCGAACGGGTACCTGCGTCTGGAAAACGTCACCGTAGGTATCCAGTAAACGCTTCCTAGACCTTATCAAGGTATCGATTTCGGTTGAAAACTGTACAACCAGTGTACTATCCTGAGCCAGGAGCGGATGTACGCACATCCATAATAGCAGAAGGGATACCAGTTTTTTCATAGCGGCGTGAAGGAATTAAAAGGGGTCATTTGCGTTTGGCCCAGGCCAGACCGATTTTTAGATCGAAGAAGAAGTGAACACTTCCGGGGGCCATCTTCTGACGTTGAGCGTACAGTCGATGATTCGTTTCCACTCGCTCTAGTGCACCCCCTGACGTCGTAGATACGTACCTTTCCTGATTGGATGCGTAAGTGGTCAGCGGTACTTTCAACCCGGTTTTCAGTTCCAGAAAGCCATTGGTAAATAGCCGTCGTTGCAGACCCCAGGCCAGATAAGCGTCTGTAAAATGTTGATTATACGTGGAGCGTTGCTTCCATTCCACTACTACGCCCTTCTCTATTCCCGCTCCGTAGTTACGGACGCGTCCCAGCCAGTGCTCCCGCTGCATACCTAGGGTCAGGAAGTTACCCGATAAGTTATCCGACTGTTTCCCCCGCCGGATTCGCTTATTTAGGTTATAATAGTAACGACTTTCCAGAGCCAGGTCTGCCTGAAACTGTTTGTCGTTCGCCCCGCTTCCCTGCGTTAGTAAGGGCTGGGAAGAAGGCAGGTGATAGCGAAACGTACGCCCATAGGCTCCTAATTCGGCCTGCACGGAAAAAGGACTTTCGCCAAGTTTCCGTTCGTAAGCCATCGTTGTACGCACGAAACTGCCCTCATTGGACACACGAATAGGATTATTCAGATCCAGCTTCCACAAGGAGCGAACGGGTTCGAAACAATGCAAAATTTCGCACTGGGAAGAAGAAGGCTGAGAGAATTTCGTAAAACCCAGCCCAATCAATGTTCTGGTTTCAATGAACCAGGTGATGGGTCTGGCATTGTTGGAACTTAGGCTGAGGGGATTGCGAATCCGGTCGATGCTGATTCCGCCACGCAGTGAAAAATCAACCAGCCCCCGTTTTTTGAAGCGTCGCTGAATTCCGTACACCAGAGCGATGTCCTGATTGCTGTATCCCCCCTGCGACGATCCGTAGTAAGAATCCAGTTTAAAGAGGAAGGTGGATTCCAGCGAAAGACCGATATAATTTTCCGATACATTGTTCACGCTCTTTCCCGTTCGGATTCGCTCGTTCATGCGGTAATACCAGCGGGGCTGAAGCATGAATCGAGCGGAATTTATTAGATACAGACCTACACCCGGTGGGATGGCTACTTCCGCATTGATTGACCATTCTGGTGCCAGTTTTCGCTCGTACCCAATTCTTACTAACCCTACTCGTTCCTGAAAAGTATTGTTAAAGCCCTTCGGAACAATCATCTGGGGATCCAGAGCCGTTTTAGCCGTTCCCAAGGGAACAATAACCTTGAATATGCCGCGAGCCGGAACCTGCGTCTGAAATACATCGCCATACGTATCCAGAAGCCGGTGTTTCGGAGCGGAAGTAGTATCAATGTCTACGGTATACGCTACCTGTGTACTATCCTGAGCAAACAAAACGTGGGTAACGGCAAGCCACAGGAGGGTTAGTAAACGTTTTTTCATCGTAATTAACGGAGGCTGATCGTAGCGAAAGTGGTCTGAACATCAATAAGCCCTCCTTTGCGGGCATGTAAAACCACTTTGCGTAGCGTAGGTGTATTGGTTTGCCAGGTAAAGTTGGCATTACGGGGCAGTTCAATCTGGCCGTATTCGGCCTGCAATTGATAGGTAAAAGGCGTTTGTTCGAGATTCAGTAAGCGGATATTCGTTTTCTGAGCTTTCACTTCGAGCTTTACCAGTTGCCGATCAGCCCGTATCTCGGCTTCCCCACCCTGCGAACGAACGGTACAGCTTCCCTGGACATCGCTTAGTTTCAGATTGGTATACTCCGTATTCAGCCTGACTTTGCCCGACAGATTACTGGCTTCCAGATCACCGTAGTGGCTTTCCAGTTGTACCTCTCCCTGCATCGCTTTCAGACTTATTTTGGAGAACTCCGTACTAGCCTGAAAGTCAGCCTGTAGTCCAGTAACTTTCAATGAACCAAAATTTTGTTTCACCACCAGCGGACACCTCGCGGGCAGCCAGATAACCATACTGGTTTTGAACGAAGAGGTCAGTTTCCCGGAAGCCGGTGCAATCAGGAAGTTTCTCAAAAACAGTCGCTTCCCGGACTTTTCACCCGTAAACTGAAGTGATTCGAGTTCCTTACGAGCTACCGCCCGGTCGGGGTGCCGAGCCGAAAGATTCACGTTGATTTGAATCGTTTCCTTGTCCCAGACCCGAATGTCAATATCGGCCCGTTCGCCCGTAATCGTCAGATTACGAACGGATTCGTAATGCTGTTCAATCGTTCGGGTCGCTACCTGAAGCGTGGTCTGCCCCTGAGCATGCCAGGCCAGAAGTCCGATCAATCCTAGTAATCGCCTTAATTTCATAGCGTTAAATCAGTTCGGCCAGGCGTTTGAGTAATTCGGCCCGCTTTTCGTCCAGTTGGGTCTCCCAGGCCACCACCTGCGGATCATTGTGGTACAGACCCGCCTGCTCATGCAATCGCTCGCTGGCTTGTTTTAATTCCGTTAGTTCCGTACGAATCATCTGAATTTCAGGTTGCTGACAAGTAACTTGTTGTACTTCGCACAGCGTTTCCAGTCGGTTCTGCTGTTGATCCAGACTGGTATTTTTCGAGTCGATCCACTGAGCCGTCTCACTTTGTACAGCAATGCGGGTTTCCTGAGGCTGGTACCAGAGCGTGATTCCCAAAACCAGCACAATACCGGCGGCCAGTGCAGCCATCTGCCAGCCGATGCGACGCGTTTTCCCCGGTAACGCAGGCTCTATACGCTCCCATAAGAATTCGGCAGGCTCGTACTCGGGCAATTCCCGCTGGTAGTCAAGCCGACTTTCAATGGTATTCCAGACCCGTTCATCGGGTTCATATTCGGGTAATACCGGCCATTCCATACGTTTAACTGAGTAAGGCGGGTGATTGTAATAGTTTCCGTAATTTCTGCTTGGCCGCGTGTAGTTGTGATTTGGAAGTACCTTCCGTCACGCCCAGCACCTCCGCCACTTCACGGTGCGAGTAGCCCTCCACTTCAATCATCAGAAACACGGTTCGGCAACCTTCCGGTAAACTCAGCAGAGCCTTTTCGAGGTGAGCGGCCTCACGCCCGCGTATCCCGTATCGGATACCAGTTCTTCCGGGATTTCCGTACTCCAGAGCTTGCGGTTTTCAATGTGGCGATAGGCTTTTCGAATCACGATTGTCTTGAACCAGCGACCGAACGTTGCCTCTCCCCGAAAATCCGATAGGTGCCGGAACATATCGATGAACGCTTCCTGTAACACATCCTGAGCCATATCAAAGTCGCCCGTCATGCGGTACGCCAGCGAGTACATAGGTTTCTTATACCGATCGTACAGCATCCGCTGGGCGATGCGATCGTGCTGGAGACAGGCTTGAATCAGGTCAGGAAGGTGGTCCATACGGGCATTTTCTGCACAAAAGAGGTCCGGTTTTACAGAAAGGTTGGTTGTGTTCCGGATTTTTTTCGGCGAGTACGCGGAAGTAGCTAATTTCGCGAATCTATTCTATCGACGGATCTGCCGTCACTCATCGTAGTTTATCATGAAATATCAAATTAAAGATTACCTCCGTCACCACGGTTTTGTGGATCAGACGCTTACGGTTCAGGGATGGGTTCGCACCAAACGGGAAAGCAAGAATGTCAATTTTATTGCTCTGAACGACGGCTCGACCATTAATAACCTGCAGGTCGTAGCGGAGGCGGGCGTGATTCCGGAAGATATTCTTAAACTCGTAACCACGGGTGCCGCCATTGCTGCTACGGGTATTCTCGTCGATTCGCAGGGAGCGGGCCAGACGGTAGAATTGAAAGTTACGTCCATCGAGGTATACGGTACCGCTGATCCGGACGCGTACCCGCTGCAACCCAAACGTCACTCGCTGGAATTTTTGCGGGAAATTGCTCACTTACGGCCCCGTACCAATACGTTTTCGGCGGTATTCCGCGTGCGGCATGCCCTGGCCTTTGCGGTACATAAGTTTTTCAGCGACAACGGATTTTTTACTGGAACTCTCCCATCATCACGGGTTCTGACGCCGAAGGTGCCGGTGAAATGTTCCGCGTATCAACGCTTGACCCCAAGAATCCGCCCCTGAACGAGGACGGTTCGATCAACTATAAAGAAGATTTCTTCGGTAAAGAGACCAATCTGACGGTATCGGGTCAGTTGGAAGGCGAGCTGGCCGCTCTGGCTCTGGGTAAAATTTATACGTTTGGACCGACCTTCCGGGCCGAAAACTCCAACACGACACGTCACCTGGCGGAGTTCTGGATGATTGAGCCCGAAATGGCTTTCTTCGATCTGTATGATAACATGGATCTGGCGGAAGATTTCGTTCAATACGTCATCAAGTACGCCCTCGCTAACTGTGTCGAAGATCTGGCTTTCCTGGAAAAACGTTTACTCGAAGAAGAGAAAAACAAACCCCAAAACGAGCGTAGCCCGATGCCCTTGCTGGAAAAACTCCAGTTTGTCATCGATAACGATTTCGAGCGTCTGACGTATACACAGGCTATCGAGATCCTGCTTCAGTCAAAACCGCACAAGGAGAAGAAATTCCAATATCCGGTGGAATGGGGCATCGACCTGCAAAGCGAGCACGAGCGTTATCTGGTCGAAAAACATTTCAAAAAACCGGTAATCCTGACGCATTATCCCCGGGCAATCAAGGCCTTTTACATGAAGCAGGAAGTGGATCGTCCCGAAGACAAAGGACCTACGGTACGGGCCATGGACGTATTGTTCCCCGGTATCGGCGAGATGATCGGCGGTAGCCAGCGGGAAGACAACCTGGAAAAACTCGTAGCCCGGATGAAAGAAGTCGGTATTGAACCCGAAAGCATGGACTGGTTCCTGGATACGCGTCGTTTCGGTTCGGCTCCGCACTCGGGCTTTGGTCTGGGCTTCGAGCGACTGATTCAGTTCGTAACGGGTATGGGCAACATTCGGGATGTGATTCCTTTCCCCCGGTATCCGAAATCATCTGAGTTTTAGTCTGAGCCAATCTTTAGAAAAGGCCGTTTCTTCGCAGAGACGGCCTTTTTTGGTAACGGATCTCTTTTCGAACGGAATACTTCCCGCAGTACCTTCATTATCAAATTGTTAATTTAACACTTCTTAAGTATTGACCTGCTTTCACTACGTGGCTTTGGGCTATTTTTGAGCCGCCTGTTCTTTGGAACTGGTGTAGACCTTCTAACACTACGTACATGAAAAAATTATATCTGCTTGCCCTGTCCTGCCTGCTGTTGACGCAGTGTAAAAAGGGTGAAGACGGAACTCGTCCTGGAGAAGAGGTCCCGGCCAAAATTGATATTGAAAAACGAACGGTGGAGATCATGAAGGAAACCGCTCCGCAAGCGATCGGTACCTGGGTACTTCAGGAGGTTCACATCAACGCAACGAAACTTTACGGAGCCCAGCCCTTAGGCATCCGGAAAGACACGGTTTTCAAAGATTTTGCCACGCTCAAGCTCTACCCGGCTACCAGGGCCCGGTACAAGCCCGTCCAAGCTAAGCACCCCGAATTTGAAGGAACCATTACTCTGAAGAATAAAACCTATCCGGTTTACTTTAGCTTACTGGTTAACCCTGACTATCTTTTTCGCTCGGAGGGACCTCAGGCTTTCTTTCTTTTCGACTTTAACTTTCCAGACGGTACTCGAATCCCTGAGGAAGAAGATAAATTGTTAAAAGACCTGGGCGTTGTCGGAGACAACTTTTCTTTTCAGGTACAACCCAAGGCTCCCTTGATGGTCTGGAAAGGCCTGAACAGAGGCGTCAAAGAAATTGTATTCAAAAAAGTACAGTAAGGCCTCGCTTTACCGATTCCATTGGCAGGCCACTTCTCGCAAGAAAGTGGCCTTTTTTAGTTTTATTCTAAATATTAAATGAACGCGAGGAAGTAGATTTGCGGACGAAAGCGGCCCATCCGGTCGCCGTACACCCAAAATTTGTACCGTTTTGCTTCCTGCATTACTGATCTGTCTTGCCCTTACTCTGGCTACGGTAGTCGTGGGCGTATACGCCGAGCGTAAAATTTCCGGCTTCATTCAGGACCGGCTCGGCCCTACCGAAGTAGGTCCCTACGGCTTGCTGCAATTATTCGCCGATTTGCTGAAGCTTTTACAGAAAGAAGATATTGTTCCGAAACTGGCCGATCGCTGGCTGTATCTGGTAGCTCCCTGCCTGATTTACCTGGCTGCGTATCTGGGCTATGCGGTATTGCCGCTCAGTCCCGACTGGATTGGCTCGGCTACGTCGGTGGGTGTTTTCTGGTTACTGGCCATCGTTTCGCTGGATGTATTGGGTATTCTGATGGCGGGCTGGGCTTCCAACAATAAGTATTCCTTATTCGGAGCCATTCGTTCGGTTGCTCAGATTGTCAGTTACGAAATTCCGCTGGGTTTATCCATCCTCTGCGTGGTGATGATCAATCAGACGCTGGATTTACAGGAAATGAGCTTTCAGCAGGGCATTTACTCCCCGGAACCCGTGTATTTTCTGGGTATCAAGAGCTGGGGAATGGACGTAACCACCAACGGTGGTTTTCTGAGCTGGAACATTTTTCGGATGCCTTTATTCTTCGTTGTTTTCATCATTTATTTTATTGCTTCACTGGCCGAATGCAACCGGGCTCCCTTCGATTTACCCGAAGCGGAATCGGAGCTCGTCGGCGGTTTCCATACGGAATATTCCGGTTTTCGCTGGGCACTGGTTTTCCTGAGTGAGTACGCCATGATGATGCTGGTGAGTATTCTCGGAGCCGTGCTATTTCTAGGCAGCTGGAATACGCCCTTACCCAACATCGGTCCAGTACGACTGGCCGACTGGACCTCCGGCCAGCCCGGCACCTTCTGGGGAAATTGTACGGGGATGTTCTGGATTCTGACCAAAGCCGCCGTACTGATTCTGGTTCAGATCTGGGTACGCTGGACCTATCCTCGCCTCCGGGTCGATCAACTCATGTACCTGGGCTGGAAAGTACTGACGCCTGCGGCTTTGATTTTGGTCGTTTTATCGGGTATCTGGCGACTGTGGATGGTTAGCTAAGCGTATTGATTCTTCTTTTATTGTGATTATTTGATGCTCCATTTCCTATCATACGGCTAGTCTTTTAGGTCGTATGCATTCCACACTGAAATTTATTAACAATTCACTAGTATTCTAGGGTCACTATTTCGTCCCATAGGCATGCTTGTCTTTTAGTCCGTATGCATTCCATGCCGGCAC
>NZ_NMPS01000119.1:0-44864 GCF_002261125.1 Siphonobacter sp. BAB-5385
GGAGAGGTCCAGCCTGGAAGGCTCATGGGCTACCGTACAGCCCTATCTGAAGTGCCAAACTAGGTATAGGTGAAAAACGAAGCTCTATAAGAGCAAGCCTTTAAAAGTTTATATGTAGTCCATGTGAGGCTTACAAGCTACTAGTTAGCCTTACCAACCGGACTTAAACGCATTCTGTTTGAAGTAGCCTAAGAAAAGATCCTATTTCTATGAAAGAACTTTCACGTCGCAAATTTTTGCAAACTACTGCGGTTACGGGCTTGGGTTTGAGTCTGGCTCCTGCCAGCTGGGCAACGCCGCCCGAAACGCGTCGGATTGGTATCATCGGACTGGATACTTCCCATAGTCAGGTGTTTACTAAACTCATTAATGCCGGTAATTCGGGTGGATTTCAGGTGGTTGCGGCGTATCCGCAGGGCAGTAAAGACATCCCTTCGGCCCTGAAAATGAAGCCAGACGTCATCAACGCAGTAAAGAAGATGGGGGTTGAAATCGTTGATTCAATTGAGGCCCTGCTGAAAAAAGTTGATTACGTCTTGCTGGAAACCAACGACGGCCGCCCCCACTTGGAGCAAGCCTTACCCGTACTTAAAGCCCAGAAACCCGTATTCATTGATAAACCCATCGCGGCAAGTCTGGCCGATGCCCAGGCCATTTTCAAAGCCGCCCGGCAGTACCAGACCCCCGTCTTTTCTTCCTCAGCCCTGCGGTACGATGCAAACGTACAAAAGGTGGTGGATGGATCGATTGGAAAGGTACTGGGAGCGGATGTATATACACCCGCCGAGATCGATAAAAATCACCTTGATCTGGCCTGGTACGCTATCCACGGCGTCGAAATGCTGTTTACCGTTATGGGGCCGGGTTGTGTATCCGTTAGCCGGACGTATGAAAAAGAGGCCGATCTGGTG
Source organism: Siphonobacter sp. BAB-5385 (assembly GCF_002261125.1). Taxonomy (NCBI): domain Bacteria; kingdom Pseudomonadati; phylum Bacteroidota; class Cytophagia; order Cytophagales; family Cytophagaceae; genus Siphonobacter; species Siphonobacter sp. BAB-5385. The sequence goes on from NZ_NMPS01000119.1 coordinate 912, forward strand.
ACGGGTGTCTGGAAGGACGGTCGTATTGGTACCGTACGCGGCATCCGGGCGGGGGCCACTTCCATTGCCGGTACGGCTTTCGGTGAAAAAGGGATTGCTCCGCTGGGACCCTTTTCAACGTATCAGCCCTTAGTTGATCAGATTCTGAAATTTTTCGAGACCCGCCAGCCGCCCGTTTCTGCTGAGCAAACCCTTGAAATCTTTGCTTTTATGCACGCGGCCGACCAGAGTCGCAAACACCAGGGCAAACGCATTACGCTTTGAAAAGTCAGACGTATACCGCTACTTTGCGACGTTTTACCAATATGAAGCATGGATTTGAAGCGGGCGACCCTCGGGGTTTAGCTCTTTTCGTGTCCATGCTTTCTTATTTATCCTTGTTTTACAACCATGAACAAACGAATTGTACTGGCAGGAATTTTAAGCGTGCTGTCGCTATCGGGAATGGCTCAGGATTTGCTGTTGACTCACTATACTTATAAGGAAGGCAACCCGACGGTAGGAAAAATTTCAGCTCTGAATACGTCCCTCTCGAAAATCAAACTGAGCGGCCCTCAGGCCAAGTATTTCGGGGTGAACGAAAAACAGGAATTGTATTTCAAGAAAAAGCCGGACTCGCGGACGAGCTACGAAGTGAAAATCGAAGCTCAGAAACCCAGCGGAAAGGTCAGCCAAAGTTTCCAGATTATTAAGGATGAGTTTCATCCCAATGGCGTAATTGCTCACCGGGGAGCCTGGAAACACACGGAAGCGGCTCAGAACTCCATCGCCTCGCTACAGGGAGCAATCAAGCTCGGTTGTTACGGTAGCGAATTCGACGTGCACATGTCCGCCGATTCGGTACTGTTCATCAACCACGATCCGCAGATTCAGGGCGTGGAAATCGAAAAAGCCAATGCTACGCAACTCTCGGCTATTCAACTAAAAAACGGCGAGAAATTACCTACGCTGGAGCAGTACCTCAGCGAAGGGATGAAGCAGAAGGGTACCAAGCTGATTCTGGAAATCAAGACCTCGATTTTAGGTAAAGAACGTTCGCTGGCTTTGACGGAGAAAGTGGTGAAGATGGTACGCGATCTGAAAGCTCAGGCCTGGGTGGAGTACATCGCTTTTGACTACGACGTTTGCAAGAAAGTAGTCGCCCTGGATCCTTACGCCAAAGTAGCCTACCTGATGGGCAATCAAACGCCCGAGCAGGTAGCCGCCGACAAACTCACGGGACTGGATTACCACTTCAAAATCATGCAGAGTAAGGAAAATTACTTTGATGAAGCGAAGCAGAAGAATCTGACGGTGAACGTTTGGACGGTGAACGATCCTGAACTTATGAAATGGCTGATGGATAAAAAGGCCGACTTTATTACCACGGATGAACCTGAACAGCTTTTGTCGCTCAAGAAGCAGCAGTAGATAAACGTAGCGTATAAGCTTTTTACAACGAACCCCTCCAGGATTGACTTTTCAATTCCGGAGGGGTTCCCTATATACAGCCGTCCGTATAACCTACGGTAGATTTTTAATTCCCATAGATTTTTTCAATAAAGCCCTAAGGTTTCAATCCTACACGCGTTGCCTACCTTTGCTCCATACAGCAACCGGCAATGAATCAGTTTAAGCAGTTTACTTTTAAGAAGTTCGGCTATACAACTTTTGGTCAGCCGGCCTTCGAGGCCATGCCTGCCTTTGATAGTTTCGTAAAAGTGGCGTACCTCAAAGCCGGGAGTAGTGCGGTAGTCGATTTCAAGGAATATCAGCTGGAGCAGGACGCCTTGTTTTTCATTAGTCCGGGCCAGTTTACGCACTTTAACGAGGCCAGTCAGGGAACCCTTCTCTACTATAACCGCGACTTTTACTGCGTCGAAATTCATGACAAGGAAGTAGCCTGTGACGGCATTCTTTTCCATAATGTGTACGACATTCCCGTGGTTTACCTCAGTCCGGAAAACGCTCAGGCCATGGAAACCATCTTTACGGAACTGAAAGCTGAGTTCGAACAGCAGGATTCCACGATGGAAGAAATGCTGCGGATTCTACTGAAAAGTATCATCATCAAAGCCACGCGGATCTGGAAACAACAGCATCAGGTAACGACCGAGGAAATCCGGCAGGAAGTGGAATTTTCCCGAAAATTCAGTCAGCTCGTCGAGTGGCATTACACCCAGCACCACACCGTAGCCGAATACGCTGACCTGCTGAATATGACGCCCAAGGCTCTCAACAAACGCATTACCCGCTACAGTAACACCACCCCCAACGATATTATCAAAAACCGGATTATCCTGGAAGCCAAACGCCTGCTGGTGCATACCGCATTGAGCGTAAAGGAAATCGGTTACAAACTCGGCTACGATGATTCCTCCTACTTCATTCGTCTTTTTACCAGTCAGACGACCGTTTCGCCCCAAAATTTTCGTTTGAAATACCAGCAGACGATCTGAGGTCACGTTGAAAAAACGGTGATAGGGAAAAATGTGCTATACGTGTCGAAAATCGTGCATTGAGTGGCCTGTCCCGCTCGGGTACCTTTGTTGCGTTCAATGATTCAGAAAGAATCAAATCACTCTATAACGCAACGTATCATGAAACGCAACGCAACCGCCGTTTGGAACGGCACCATCAAAGAAGGCAAAGGTCATCTGACGACCCAAAGCACTACCCTTAATCAAACCCAGTATTCATTCAACAGCCGCTTTGCCGAAGGCGTCGGTACGAATCCTGAAGAACTGATGGCCGCGGCTCACGCGGGCTGTTTTACCATGAAACTAAGCCTGGACCTGACTACGGCCGGTTTCAATCCCGACAGCCTGGAAACAGTAGCCACCATTACGTTGGATAACGGCGTCATCACACGTTCGGATTTAGTATTGGAAGCTAAAATTCCCGGTATTACGGAAGAGCAGTTTCAACAGATTGCCGCCGGTGCCAAAGCCGAGTGTCCCGTTAGTAAGGCTTATAACTTAACCATCACGCTGCAAGCTACCTTACTGGCCTGATCGGCCCATTTTGTAAATTTCCTGATCGAAAAGCGAAGCTCCCGAGCTTCGCTTTTCGGTTTTTAGGCGGAATTAGGAAAAGGAAGTCAATTTTCTGGAAAAAGACCCAGGGAGATACGTCTATATTTGCCTCTATCCTGAAAACCCTTTTTCAATGCGTATGCGAACGCTCGTTTGTACCACCCCCGGCCAATTTGATTATCAGTCCGCCCTTCAGCCCAGCCTTACGGCTGGACAGGCCATCATAAAAATTAAACGAATCGGTATCTGCGGAACCGATTTACACGCCTTTGAAGGTACGCAACCCTTTTTCAATTATCCCCGGATTCTCGGTCATGAACTGGCCGGAGAACTCGTCGAAGCCGACGGTGCCCCGGGTTTTGAAATTGGTGAGCGGGTAACCTTCATTCCCTATTTCAACTGCGGTACCTGCATCGCCTGCCGTTCGGGCAAGCCGAACTGCTGTACCCGGATTCAGGTGGCAGGGGTACACATTGATGGCGGCATGGCCGAGTACGTATCGGTACCTTCCTATTCACTTATTCACGGGGAAGGTTTAAGCTACGAAGAGCTGGCTCTAGTAGAACCGCTGGCCATTGGAGCCCACGGGGTACGTCGGGCGGCATCCAGCCGGGCGAGTTTGTACTGGTTGTGGGAGCCGGGCCCATTGGTTTAGGCATGATGGAGTTTGCCCGTATCGCCGGAGCCCACGTGATTGCCCTGGATATTAACGAAGCTCGTTTACGGTTTTGCCAGGAGCGTTTACAGGTGCCCCATACGATCAACGCCCTGCAGGAGGATGTCATGGCTCAGTTGCAGGCCATCACGAATGGAGATATGCCAACGGTGGTCATGGATGCGACGGGAAGTCTGAAAGCCATTAATGCCGGGTTTGCCTACCTGGCTCATGGTGGCCGCTATGTACTGGTTGGGTTACAAAAAGGGGAGCTCAATTTTTCCCATCCGGAATTTCACAAACGCGAAGCCACGCTCATGAGCAGCCGTAATGCCACCCGTGAGGATTTTGAGCACGTGGTTAACAGTATGAAGAAAGGGCTGGTTGATCCCAAAACCTATATTACGCATCAGGTACCCTTTGATCGGGTAAAAGACGAATTTGCCAGTTGGCTTAATCCGGCTACGGGTGTCATTAAAGCCATGGTTCACGTAGAGTAAACGTTGTGCGTTCGGGTTTAACGGTAGACTATAAACAAATTAAAAAAATATTGTAGTAATACTGAAAAAAATGTTGTAGTAATAGTACTACATGTTAAAGTTAATTATCTGTAAATAAATGTATTGAAAAAAACAATTTTGAGTAAGGTCTAGCACCAATTAAGGCCGCCAAATAAAGCGTACAAAAAGTAATATATTTGTGCATCCTATTATATTGACTTGGCGGTGATATATAATAGCAACGTAATTGTTAAATCCTGTCGTTGGTGGCGACAGGATTTTTATTTTTTAATCAATACCGTATCGTTCTAGTTTTTCTGAACGAAGTTCCCGGTCAGAACAATGTTTCTGATCATCATTTATTTTCTTCACATTGACCGATTCTGCCACCAGATCAACTACGATTTTACCTTGATCCTGTGGATGGTACCTTAAATGCAGCTCCCTGCCTGAATGCGTATTTCCTGTATAAGAATAATGCGTAATTAAGTATGAAATACGGAAAGTAATCTATCTGTTTTAGGATATAAACGGATTGAGTTTAAGCCACTAGGAAAGATCATCTAGGTGTTTTTCTAACCTTAAATTAAAGGTGCCTTATTGTTTCAGGAAGTCTAATTCTGAATAGAAACTAACAGGAAAATTTCTGTATTAATCATTAGGAATAGACTGCAATTATTCAGGTTAAGTATGGTTAATCGATTCCTGGAATTTTATTAAAGTGTACATTCATATTAGCTATTTAAATAACCAGATTTAAAACTATTGCTCGTTAAGGGGTAGATTTTATACATCATTAGTTCTGTATTTATCATACGAAGCATCATTGTTTAGTGTTGTTAAAAGCCCCTATACTATACGTCATAGACTACCTTGAATCCTTTTGAAATACAGGGTTCTGCACTACTTTTGATCGTATGAATGAGAAACAAGCCCAGGCCTTCGCCCTTTTCGACCAATACAATGCTCAGTCACCCGAGACCATTGAATGGCAGGGAAACCAGTATCCATCGGAAGTCTTTTACGCTCAGCAACTGTACGACTGGGTCCGCAAACTCGATCCGCAGGCCAGCGAGGCCTTGCTACTGGCCTCGCGTTGTCAGCACATCGGCCGCTGGGAAATAGCCCGTAGTTCTTATCCCGAAGGTCGGGTCGGGTACCTGAAATGGCGGAGTGATCTGGCGAAACACCACGCGGAGATTTCTTCGCAACTCCTCGCTCAGGCGGGGTACGACGAAACCACCATCGAACGCGTTCGACAGATCAACCTAAAGCAGAAAGTGAAAACAGATCCGGAAGTACGAACCATTGAAAATGCCCTCTGCCTGGTTTTTCTTGAGTTTCAGTACGATGATCTCATTGAAAAACTGGGAGCGGAAAAAATGATCGATATTCTCCGGAAAACCTGGGCAAAAATGAGCGAACCCGGACATCAGGCGGCATTAACGCTGACCTACAGTACTGAAGGTAAACGTCTCATTGAAGAAGCATTACAGTCCGAGTAAGCAGGGATTTATTCGTTTTTACAAAGGATTATACAAGCCATGCTTGATGGCAAATACAATGAGGTCAGCCGTACGGTTGACCTTAAATTTTTTCATGATGTTATTATAATAGCCTTGTACCGTGTGCGTACTCAGCTTGAGATAGTAGGCCGTTTCTTTAATCGTACGGCCCATGCAAACGCTGGAAAGTACTTCCCGTTCCCGCTGGGTCAGATGATAAACTACCTGTTCATCAACGAATAATTCGTTCACTAGATGACTCGTGATGCTTTTACTGAGGTATTGCTTATCCTGCAAAACGGCTTCGACGGCCTGATGAATTTCCTGCAGGGAATCTGACTTGGAAACGTAACCGTCGGCACCCATGCGTAACGCACTTTTTACGGTATGGGCATTAACCAGGGCAGAAAGGGCGAGAATTTTGCTATCGGCGTATGTTTCGCGGAACTGCCCCAGAAAATCGAGGCCATTTACTTCCGGCATCATAATGTCCACAATAATTACATCCGGGTTCAGTCCTTCCGATTTTTCGATGAATTCCTTACCGGAACCAAAACATAAAACTTCGTAAGCATCTGAATTCAAAGATAATGCAGTTTTGATGGATTCGGCCACCAGTAAATGATCATCTATGATTGCTATTTTCATCTGTGTAGTTTCAAGTAATAGAAAAGACAAAACTAAGAAACCAGACTACAAGATCATAGAAGTAAAGGCGGCTTGTATGATTATAATCGGAAAGTAAAGAAAGGTATTTTTGATTAGATACGCTTGGATTGTCCCCAAATATTAGCTTATAAATTCTAACTAAATATATTTAGGGGGCCTGAGCAGGAAGAAAGCGGACATCGGGTTAATTTTCTGATCATAAATACTTTATATGGAGTTAAGCAGAAAAAAAATTAAATCACTATGCTAAACATAGAATAAGTATAGTTTAAAAATGGGATCAGGAACGCTGGAACGGATACATTATACGAAGCCAATAGTAAAAGTCCTACCGGTTTTTGATACACGTAAGCTATAAGTACCCACTTTGGTACCAAATATCATAGTCTGATTACACTAGGGAAGTACTGTAAACAATGAAAACCCCCTGGCTAGTGAACCAGGGGGTTTGACGAATTAGAACAGGGTTTCTTTAACTTTTTCTATAAACCCATCAGCACCGCCGGTCATCTGCTCCTGCTGAGCGTAACCTTCTGGCGGTGGGGGAGAGAGCTTTGGTTCCGGACCAAACGGACGGGCGTGGTCGTAGGTAAACTGTCCTTTGCCGTCGATGGAGGGACCCGAAACCCAGCGGGCATCCGGAGCCTCAGGTTTACTAATATCGGTAGAAAGGAAGGTATACGCGAACTCCGAAGGCTGGTTGGTCATCGGGAACGTATTCGGGATCGGCAGAGCATTCTGTACCCCACCCAGCTCTTCCAGTACGGCCAGCCATTGATTCTGGTGCATGGTATCACGGGCAATTAGAAACGATAGCATCTCTTTCATGCCCGGATCATCGGTAGATTCGTAGAGACGGGTAGCTAATACGCGGCCCGTCGATTCGGCCATGACGTTAGCGTACATATCGGCAGCTAAATTACCACTGCCTACAACCCAGGAGCCATTGAAGGGTACACCATTAGCATCCACTGCCATTGCGGCTAATCCAGCCGACAGGTAATGCCGGGGGTCCATACCCCCCATGATGCCCGATACAATAGGGCTCGTACCCGCGATTTCATCGACTACGGTACTACTGGCTCCTTCCAGATTCATGGCCACTGCCGTAGCCAGCATTTCGATGTGGGCCATTTCTTCCGTACCCGTTTCGAGGAGCATGTCTTTGTACTTCTGAGGTCCCCGGCTGCCCCAGGATTGGAACAGATACTGAAGGCATACGCGAATTTCCCCCTCGATGCCACCAATAGCTTGTTGAAGCATACGGGCAAAGGCTGGATTGGGTTTATCCACCCGTACCGTGTACTGGAGTTTTTTGTCGTGATAGAACATAAGTGAAACGAAGTTTGAAAGGTGTACTACAATCGGGAAACAGAAGGGGCACTGTTTCCGAGATTCAGGCCGATAATGCGAAAACTTCAGTCCAGTCAAAATTTTGTTAAGAAATGCAGGATTTTTTACCCAGATATGGAAGAGAATCCAGCACTAGTAGAGCATATTTCTCTATTTTCTATGAAACGAAGGCAGAAATGAGCAGAAGTATGAAAAATTGGGGCTATACGTACGCAGCTAACCGTGGCAGTACAGCGGGTGGCCAGCAACGTACGAAAGCAGACGTCTTTCAGCTTCGCTTATACTAAATCGGTAGCATCCGTTTCATTGGAATAGGGCAGAGCCGTTTGATCCCACCAGTAAGAGCTCATTTGTTTGAGGTAAGTAATCCAGTCCTGATAACGCCGGGGCTTGACAATGTACGAAGCAGCTCCAAACGTGTATGTTCTCTTAACGTCCGTTGAATCTTTGGAATTACTCAGAGCAACGACGGGGACATGATCGTAATGGTTATCCGGATGCTTCAGTTCCTGCAATAACTGCCAGCCCGTTTCGCGGTCAGGTAGGTACAGATCCAACAAAATAAGTTTGGGAAAAGGCTTTTTGAGCAGCGAACGGGTAATCAGATACGTTAAGGCCTGCGTTTTATTCTGAGCCCAGGCTACTTCAATTTCTGGAAGGCTAACCTTAAATGCCGCCTGCATGATTGTCCAGTGGTCAGGATTGTCTTCGATGACTAAAAGGCTGGCTTCATGGTAGTTGTGAAAGTGTAAGCTTTCGATCTCCATAGTTTTAAAGGATTGGATGGTTCGTAGTTCAAATATAAAAATTAGCAGATTGTAATAATTTCGCAATCAAGGATTTGTACCTTTCTCAAGTCATTTCTTCACATAGGTCAAGCAAACGGATCTCAATACGGTTGCAGCTATACGCAAGCGGCATTGCTTTTTAGCTAACAGATCCTTCCATAGTACGCATGATAACTGGTTGTTCCGATGCCTTCCGTATTTGTCTCAAGTAATGGTATTCAGCTGCACGTCCGGCAGGAAGGTCCCGTTGATGGACCCCTGATTCTGCTTTTACACGGCTTTCCGGAATTCTGGTACGGCTGGCGACATCAGATTACGGCACTTGCCGAAGCCGGGTTTCGCGTCTGGGTACCCGACCAGCGGGGCTATAACCTCAGTGATAAACCAGCGGGAATCCAATCGTATACGCTCGATAAACTCGCCGCTGATATGATTGGCCTGATTGATGCCGCCGGGGTTGAAAAGGCTACAGTGGTAGGGCACGACTGGGGTGGGGGCGTCGCCTGGTACCTGGCCATGACGTACCCCGAACGTATCCATCAACTGGTCATTCTGAATATGCCCCACCTCGCTGCTTTTGGCGAAGTACTGCGGCGGCATCCCCGGCAACTGCTCAAGAGTTGGTACGTGGGCTTTTTTCAAGTACCCTGGTTGCCGGAATGGCTTGCGAAAAGGGGCAAGTACTGGGCCATCCGGCGAATGCTGCGATTGACCAGTCGCCCGGGAACGTTTACGGATGAAGATCTAATCGAATATCAGAAAGCCTGGAGTCAGCCGGGGCCCGGCGGAGCTTCGGCATTTCGGACCATGGTCCATTGGTACCGGGCTTTCGTTCGACACCGACCGTCGGTACAACACCGGGTTACTGTACCTACCCTGATTCTCTGGGGCGTTCGCGACAGTGCCCTGATCCCGGAATTGGCTACAGCCAGTAAAGCCTGGTGCACCAATGCCGAATTAATTTACTTCAAAGAAGCAACGCACTGGCTGGCCGCAGAAGAACCGGAGGCCGTAACGAAGTGGATTATTCAAAAAGCTACCGCATAAAAAAAGCGGTAAATCCAGCATCTTCTGAACTTACCGCTTTTTCGTAAGGTACGGATTATGGATTAACGACCCAAAGCTGAGGATTCAACTTCCAGGCATTGTCGTAGAAACCCGCGAGTTTTACGCCTTTGCTGCCTTGCTTCAGCATGTCGAACTGATAGATCATGAAGTCCGGGAAACCGCTGGCTCCGGCAAAATACTGGTTGGCATCGGCGGCTTTCATTCCTTTCAGACCTGTACCACTCACCACGGCTACGGAAGCCGTGTTTGAGCCTTTGATGGGCCATACAAAGTACGCACCCCAATCGTCGCCCTGGTAGGATTGTGTACCGGCCTGTACCCGATTCCGCTGAATTTGAATGGGACAGTCAGCCAGCAAAATTTTCCAGGCCGCATTGCTTTGAGCATTCCCAAACAGAATGACACCCCGGTCGGCGTACTTGCCTAGCGAATAGGCTTTGTCAGCAATAATATCCACGGCTCCGTTGCCCCGGTAATACCAGCTTTCAGCGTCGAAACGAGCTTTCTGACGGCTCCATTCATTTTCTTCGGGTGTTCCCTGCGTTGAGTACACAAAAACCATCCGATTGCGGAAGGCATCTTTGAAGGTACCGTAGCGATGCGGTCCTTTCTGATCCAGGCCGGGAGCCGTGCGAATCGCCCATTGCTTACCTTCTTTCGCCAGAAATACGCTGTCTTTCGCCTGTTTCGGCGTAAAGCTCAGAGCATTTAGGCTATCCAGGGTAATACGGATCGGTGTATTGGCGACTACATCCGTAAAGACCAGTTTCAGTAAGGCTACGTTTTCCGTACGACCCGATACACCCTGCTGATTACGCGTCAGCTGAATGCGGCTGTACTGTAAAGGACGTTCCTGCTGCTGAATGCTCGCCCAGCGGAACGTGGAGGAAATACCGGGGTTGGCCGTCATGAAATCAATTGTCGTAACGGTTGAATCCACGGGCCGCTGATGCCACTTGAAGTAATCAAACAGAGGTTTCCAGTCTACACTCTGGTCGCCAAACCAGTGTTCACCGCCGGGATATTCGTAATAGCTGAAATCCGGATGAAAGTCACCCAGAATTTTCTTCATCTGCCGGGCATACGTGACGGGTACCGTACGGTCCGCGTCTCCGTGTAACACATAAACTCCCAAAGGTTTATAGTTGGAAACCAGTTTTAATACATCGCTCTGGTTGCCGGATTGTAGCAATACCTGCTCCATCGGATCCTGACTCGTTGCCGGAATCAATCCATCCGCCGAGCCGTATTCTTTCAGCGTGGGGTAACCCGCACAGGGTGCAATGCCCGCCCACTGATCGGGGTAGGTCGCTCCAAGAAACCAGGTACCATGTCCACCCATCGAATGGCCCGTTAGGTAAACATGCTGCGGGTCGGGCTGAAAACGGTTTTTAGCAATGGAGAGTACTTCCAGAGCATCCAGACGACCCCAGTCTTCCCAGTTAAAGCCCCGCGGGCGACGGTTGGTAGCAGCGACCAGCGTACCCCAGTCTTTGGGTTTATAAGCCCGGGCCTGACCACTGGCTTCAACGCCTGCTCCGTGTACGGAGAGGAAAAGGGACTGCTGCGAACGCGGACCGCCAATTTGTGGTGTCACGGCATAGTACTGCAGGCTGCCGTCGATACTACTGACGAATGTCTGACTATACGATGCACCGCTAACCATGGCTTCTACTGAAAGTTTGGCCTGATCAATGGGTTTTCCCTGTTGCAGAAGCGTGAGCTGAACGTCGTGTTTTCCGGGCGTCGTGGCTTTGCTTCCGTTGAAACCAAAGGCCACCTTACGGAAGGAAAGAGCCGGAATCGCGGGTAATTCGGTCACCACTTCCTGACCCGCCAGCGTACTTTTGATTTGCAGGCCCGTGAGTTCCTTAGTGGTCGTGTTCAAAACCACCAAAGCTCCCTGCAAGGATTCGTTGGCATTGCCCGGTATAACGGAAGGTAGCGTCAGATCGTCCGTATTCAGCAAAACAGGTTTTTCCGGAAACGTCAGATTCGCCGTAATGGATAAGCCGCGTACGTAAAACTCATTCAACCCTTTTTTTAGCGAAACGGGCAGGTGCAGATAACCCATGCTGTACGGATCGCCCATGTGTAGCTCGCCATTGACGTAAACCTGGCTGTTGCCTTTAATATTCAGCAGGGCCGTCTGGGCTTTGGGCGAGGTGTAGGTCAGGTACATATACCCCCCGTTGCCGCCAATGCCGCCGCGAAGGCTGCCCGGCGTAATGCCCGGTCCGGCCGGACCTCCCGAGCCACGGAACGAACTCATCCGGGCTCTCAGGCGTTTGGTGCTGTCGGCTTCGATAGCCTGCCATTTAATTTCTGAATCAGAACCGGGTGTTTTCAGCTGCTTCGTGTGCATCTGGTACACCAGCTCGTCGGTATAAATGGCTTCGCGGCCGTACCGCTGCGGCAGGGTAGCCACCCAGCCTTTCGTAAAGTGGTACACTTGCTGGGCGTGGCTTTCCGTGAATCCCAGGGAAAGAGCCAAGGCCCCAATGAGTAAGGGTTTACGCATGAAAAGAATAGATTAAAGAGCAGAAATAGTCTTCGCCAGGCTTGCCAAAAGACTCGCAAATTAATTCCTTCCCTACGAGTTGTCATGGGCCCTGCCGCAAATAAGGGCCAAACCGCCTTTTCTGCCTACTAAAGCCTTTTAAGTAGCGAATGGCTGGTGAAATGAACGGGCTTTTTCCGGAAGAAAAACGCCCAAAAGGGTAGTAAACCAGAAGGGAGTACAGCCCTGAATTGGTTCAGAAGACCAGCGATCTCCTGTTTTTTCTCGGAAAGCAGCAGTTGTGAACCGGAAGCAATCCATCGGGCAGATTAGGTATTCGGCTAAGTGTCCGTTTTACGTCTTCAGCGAAGGGCAATTCTATTTTTATAAAACGTATGAAACAAAAAAAGACTTTCGTTGTTCCGAAAGCCTTTTGTAATCAGTGTTCCTAAGCCTCTACCGGCTCCCTTTTTCGCATGACCAGGTAGTACACCGGAATTCCCAACAAAATCAGTCCCAGGCCCGGAAGGGTATACTGAGCTTCGAAAATCAACAGTAGCACCGCCAGAAATAGAGCCACGACGATATAGATGATGGGCAAATACGGGTACCCGAAAGCCCGGTAGGGGCGGGGGGTGTCGGGTTGCTTGACCCGCAGTACGTAAATACCCAGAATCGTCAGGATGTAGAAAATCAGTACACCAAAAATAACCAGGGCCAACAGACGGTTGTACTCCCCCGTTAGGCAAAGCAGACTGGCCCAGGCACATTGAATCCAGAGGCTATAGGCGGGTACTTTGTTTTTATTAAGAAGACCCGCTTTACGAAAAAACAGTCCATCCTTCGCCATGGTGTAGTACACGCGGGCACCGGACAGAATCAATCCGTTGTTACAGCCAAAGGTGGAAATCATGATCATAATGGCAATGGCGATGGTACCCCAGGAGCCGAAAATGTAATCGGCGGCAACGACGCCTACGCGGTCATTCGGGGCAAAGGCCATTTCGGACAAGGGTACAACGGCCAGATACATGACGTTGGTAAGGACGTACAGAAACGTTACAATCAGCGTACCCAGTACCAGACTCAAGCCGATGTTTTTCTGCGGATTTTTTACTTCCCCCGCAATGGACGTAATGGAATGCCAGGAATCACTCGAAAATAAAGTACCTTTCATGGCGACGGCGATGGCTCCGAAAAAAGCGAGTCCTGACAAAGCGGTGCTTTCGATTTGCCCATTATTCTGGGTCAGGGCCGACAGCGTCCAGGCATTTTGCCAGTTCTGTTCCCATACCTCGGCTTTGGCTCCCCAGATCAGACCAGCGATGGTTAAACCGACCAGGGAAAGAATTTTAACCGTAGTAAGAATCGTCTGCACGGCAACGCCATTTTCTACACCCCGGCTGTTGATGTACGTCAGAAAGACAATCGTCCCAATCGCAACCAACTGAGCCGCCGATAGCTGAAATCCACCCAGACTCAGCAAAATTTCTTTCTCACTAACTGCCGGAATCAGGTACGCCGTAAACTTGGCAAAGGCTACCCCTACGGCTGCAATCGTACCGGTTTGAATGACGGTGAAAAAAGCCCATCCGTACAGGAAACCCACCAGCGAACCATAGGCCTCCCGCAGGTAAATGTACATGCCGCCCGCCCGGGGAAACATGGCCGCCAGCTCTCCGTAACTCACCGCCGCAATGATGGTGACGACTCCCGCCAGCAACCACATCGCCAGCATATAACCCGCTCCGCCGACACTGCGGGTAATCTCCGCACTCACAATGAAAATCCCGGACCCGATCATCGAACCCGCTACGACCATCGTCGCATCAAATAAATTTACCCGGGGCTTAAAACCCGTGTCCTGAGGTACAGTTGCCATGCAAAATTGAAAACTAATGATCTTTTGTTTGTCGAGGTAGTGCCGCTATTTTCTTTGGTAAAAATGGCAACTAGTGTAAATAACGCTAGCAGACGGCTATTTTTAAAATACTTCGTTCAATAATAGTCGTAAGTCGGAAATGCGTCTACGCATCTGTGTGAAAATGAAGCTTAGAGTTAGGTAAAAACCTTAATGCGTGAAATTGGTCTGTAATTTTTAAGGAACGAACAAACGAAAATGCAGGGATAACCATGGAGACATTAGAAAAAGTTCAGGAATTTGCCCGTCAGGCTCACGAGGGACAACGGCGGAAATACGCCGACGAACCTTACATTAATCATCCCATTCGCGTTATGCAGGTGTGTGAGGAATATTCGGCGGAATTACCGGTATTGGCGGCAGCTTTATTACATGATGTACTGGAAGATACTGAAGTCCCGGCCGAGGGAATGCAGGAATTTCTGTCGGGTATTATGGAAGAGGCGGAGGCACGACGTACCTTAAAATTAGTACAGGAGCTGACTGACGTATACACCCATGCGGATTATCCGGGGCTGAATCGGGATCAACGAAAAACTCGGGAAGCGGAACGAATGGCCAAGGTCAGCCCGGCCGCTCAAACCATCAAGTACGCGGATATTCTGGATAATAGCCTGGATATTGTAGCGTCGAAATCTGACTTTGCTCCGAAGTACCTGATTGAATCCAAAACGTTACTCCAACGCATGACGCGGGGTGACAAAACTCTCCATAAACGGGCGGTGGAAGCCGTGGGCCAAGGTTTGCTTAAGGTGCGAGGCAGAAAATGAAGGACGAGACGTACTGGATTAATGGCTTTGTTCAACCCATAGGTTGAAACGTAAAATGCGTACAAATTTCATAATTTACTTAGTTTAATCGAAACCTTTAATGCTGTAGAGGGTCACTGGCTACCACCTGTAGGACGACGAATGACCTTCAACGGGTGGAGGCTTCTCATACCCCGGCAGTTGGAAACTGCCCGTTGATGGGTACAAGTTTGGAAACTTGCACCAGTTTCTCTTTTGAATCAAGTATTTAACCCCAGAGGGGTTCAACGTTGATAGCCCCGTATGCAATGCGGGGTATGCTTGTACCAGTTTTCTCCTGAATTGAGTATCCAACCCCGGAGGGGTGCAGTCTAAATAGCCCCGCATGCAATGCACGGCACAGGACCGCCCCGTTCCCACAGAACGTCCATATAAGAAGAGCGGCTTTCTACCGATAGAAAGCCGCTCTTTTTGAAGAAATACTTACTGACGCGAAATACGATAAATCACCCCATTCGTATCATCCGAAACCAGCAGTGAGCCATCCGCGTGTACGGCTACGCCAACGGGTCGTCCAATGTGAGAACGGTTATTGTCGACGAGGAAGCCCGTCAGGAAATCCTCAAACCGTACGGGTTTTCCGTTTTCAAAGTGCATACGCACTACGCTATATCCCGAAGGCTTACTCCGATTCCAGGAACCCCGCATGGCTACGAATGCGTCGCCCTGGTAATCGCTTGGAAACTGCGAACCCGTATAAAACGCATTTGCATGGGGGCCGCGTGAGCCTGATACGTCAGCGAGGGCTTAGTAGAAAGTTGCGAGTACTGTTGGTAAGTAGTGTCTCCGGGAGGGCGAGTACCGGGATTATATTTTCCGTCCTCATAAATGTAAGGCCAGCCATATACGCCATTTTCCTTGATGAGGTTCACCTCCTCTTTCTGTTCTTCATCCCCCAGCCAGTCAATTCCGTGATCCATGCCCCAGAATTCCTTGGTTTCAGGGTGCCAGCCAAAACCGATGGTATTTCGTAGACCTTTAGCATAAATCTTCATATTCGATCCATCAGCATTCATACGTACCATTGTAGCATGCATGGCATTGGGTTCGGGGCAGGAATTACAGGTACTGCCTATGGAGAAATACATCAGTCCATCGGGACCAAACGCAAGCGTACGGTTAGGGTGTTGCCCACCATCGGGCAAGCCGGATTTAATCAGTTTGGGTTGACTCAGCGTACCATCCGAATTAATATCGGCTACGTACAGATCCTGAACTGCCGCGATATAAAGCTTCGAGTTATGAATAGCTAATCCGTGGGCTTGTTTGATGCTGGCTACCATCTGTTTGCGTTCAGCTACGCCATCCTTGTCTTTATCTTCCAGAAGCGTAACCATGCCAGCATCGCGATCCGATACATACACATAACCCTGCGAACTAACGGCCAGAATACGAGGCTTGCCCACTTCCTGAGCAAACGCCTGTACTTTAAATCCAGTGGGCACTTTTAATTGTTGGATGCGTTCGGGTGTAGCTGGTACCAGAGCCGGACGAAATACATAACCAGTAACCTGAGCAGAAGTCGGTTCCTCATCAGTTTCCGGAATAAAAGAATCCCAGAATCCACTGCCTTTGCTACAACTCAGGCCAATCACGCCCGCCAGTGCAGCACTTAAGAATAATGTAGTTCTTGTTTTCATTGAATTGGATAGAATAGAGTGTTTATAAAGTAAAGGGTGTGGGAATGCGTCGGCATTTACGTAGGTTGGAGGTTTGATTTGGTTTAAGGTTTGATGAAGTTTGATCGGGTTAAAGTTTGAATCGGTTTAAGGTTTGAATGGTTAATACACGAATCTGATCAGGCGAAACCTGTAATGATTTGAGGTTTGATTACTGGCAGATTGGAAGGATATACGCGTTGTAAAAAGTATGCAGGAAACCTCGGTTTTACCGGAAACCTTTGGATTAAACCCGATCAAACCTGAGACCTGCTCAAACCTCGAACCTATTTAAACTTTCAAACCTCAAACACCCCCTTAAGCAGGAATCTCGACCCGTTTTCCCGTCCTCATCGCCTCGTAAATAGCGTTAATGATTTTTACGTCCTGACGACCCATTTCTCCCGGTACGGGCGTGGGCCGCTTTTTGGTAATGGCTTCGGCGAAGTCGTCCATTTGCAAGGCTTGCTGATTGACCTTGGGCAAGTCCATTTTTCCCTGGGACGTTTCGCCTTTCTGACCGGAATAACCATACGCGGGGTTTAGTTCGAAAAACCCCTTGTCGGCTTCGGCTCGTAGCAAACTCATATCTTCTTCGTAGCTGCTTTTGCACTCGGCAATCACGCCGCCCGGCATTTCCATTTCCCAGGTCAGCGATGCTTCTACTTCTTTGAAGAATTCCTTGTCTTTCTTTGGTCCTTCTTTCGCTCGTACGGCCAGGGGTTCCTGGCCAGTCGTATACCGTACGGCTTGAATGCAGTAGATGCCTACATCAGGCAGCGGACCTCCTCCCGAAAGCTCTTTATCGACTCGCCAGCCTTCGGTACCATTCATGCCGTTTTCGGCTTTGATTTTTTTCAGATTGCCGAAGGTTTTGGTTTCGGCCAGGCGTACCATTTCCAGATTATACGGCTCGAAATGAAGGCGGTACCCAATCGAAAGCATTTTTCCGGCTTCCTTGCAGGCGGCAATCATCTGGTCGCATTCGGCTACGGTAAGAGCCATCGGTTTCTCGCAAATGACATGTTTGCCAGCCCTGGCTGCCCGTACCGTATATTCGGCATGCATGCTGTTGGGGAGTACCACGTAGACAATGTCGATGTCTGGATTGTCCTTGATCGTATCGAAAGTCTCGTAGTTATAAATGTTCTTCTCGGGAATGTCGTATTTCTTCTTCCACTTTTCCGCCTTATCCGGCGTGCCCGTAACAATCCCCGCCAGATAGCAATGATTCGTTTCCTCCAAAGCCGGAGCCAGCTGTTCTTCACTATATTTTCCCAGGCCAACCAGAGCAATGCCCAGTTTACCCTTCTTCTTTTCCTCACGTTGATCCGCTTGTTTTTCAGATTCTTTGGACTGATCTGATTTGCCCTGGCAGGCGATCAAAAGGCCGCTGCCCGCTACACTTGTGTAGACAATGCCGTTCGAAACTGTTTGAATAAAGCTTCTGCGGGTTACCATAGCGTTGAGTTTATAGTGGATGATGAACGAACTGCAAAGGCGGATAACAAAGCAAAGTGCTAAAACCGGGTACGGGCGGAGTACCAGGGAAATCCGAAAACGTATACGAATCGTTAAAAAAGAATGCCTGCTTTTCTTTTGGTAAGCAGGCTGTAGCCAGGAGTAAGAATTGGCGGAGAATGGGCAAAACCCTACCTACCGTCTTACGATCCTTCAGACAGAAAAGAAACTAGCCAGCGAAAACGAATAAAAAAATCCCAGCCTGTGGCAGACTGGGATGATGATACGAATGTATGGAAAGTCGTAGAGGAACTACTGCTGTGTTACGCCATCCCAAAGTCGCCAGATGGAGAGCGGATTGGCATCTTTCAATTCATCCGGAAGCAGAGCCTGGGGAAATCCCTGATAACATACGGGTCGGGCAAAGCGGCAAATGGCGTTCGTACCTACAGACGTCGAGCGGGCATCGGTTGTGGCCGGGAAAGGTCCGCCGTGATGCATGGCGTGACTTACTTCCACACCTGTCGGGAACGCATTGATGATCAATCGACCCGCTTTTTGTTCAAGAATGGCCAGCAGATCGCCGTATTGCAGGAGTTCATCTTCGGTACCATAAACCGTGGCCGTCAAATGACCTTCCAGCGATTGAGCCAGGGCCAGCATTTCTTCGCGACTATCCGCCTGAACAATGATACTGCTGGGACCAAATACTTCTTCAGCTACGGCCGGATTCGCCAGCAGTGTTTTAGCCGTACTGGTCAGCAGGACGGGCCGGGCCAGTGCATAGCCTTCCGTCGCATCCGATTCACCCAGTACCTGCACATCTCCGTGGCTGGTGAGGTGTGTGATGCCCTGATGGAAAGCCTCGCGAATCGCCTTGGTCAGCATAGACGTCGGTTTTATCTGCGTAATGGACTGCTGGGCCTGTGTTTTGAATTGCTCGCTAGCTTCCGAAGCCGTGACAACACTCAAGCCGGGATTCGTACAAAACTGACCGGTACCGAGCGTTGTGGAAGCGACGTATGCCTGAGCCAGGGCCGCTCCCTGTTCTTTCAGAATCTGGGGTAAAAAGAAAACCGGATTCGTACTACCCATTTCAGCGTACACCGGAATGGGTTCAGGGCGACGGGCCGCTGCATCGAAAATGGCCTTACCGCCCCGGAATGACCCCGTAAAGCCAATGGCTTTGATGGCGGGATGATTCACCAGGGCCTGGCCCGTTTCGTTCGTTCGACCCTGAATGCAGAGAAACGTATCTTCGGGCAGGTTGCACTTTTGTACGGCCGTGCGAATGGCTCCGGCTACCAGCTCCGATGTGCCGGGGTGAGCCGGGTGAGCTTTAACCACCACCGTACAACCGGCAGCCAGGGCCGAAGCCGTGTCGCCACCCGCTACGGAGAAGGCCAGCGGAAAGTTACTGGCTCCAAAAATACCGACGGGTCCGAGCGGTCGCAGCATTTGCCGCAGGTCGGGGCGGGGCAGGGGCTGCCGTTCGGGCAGGGCCGGATCAATGCGGGCGTCTACCCAGGAGCCTTCCCGTACGTAGCTCGCAAAGAGGCGTAACTGACCCGTAGTACGACCGCGTTCGCCCGTCAGACGAGGTAGGGGCAGAGCCGTTTCGGCGTGAGCCCGTTCCAGCAGAGCGTCGCCCAGGGCTTCAATTTCGAGAGCGATCTGCTCAAGAAACTCCGCTTTTTTACGTCCGGATACGTTTCGGTATTCGGCAAAGGCCACCGCCGAACGATGACCAAAATCCGTGATTTGTTCGAGACTGGTTTCAGTAAATTCACCCGGCAGGGTTTCGCCCGTGGCCGGATTGATGGCTTGAAAAGTAGAGTCTATCGTAGCTTGTGACATGCCAGTGCTTGGGTTTACAGAGGTTTTCGAACGCGTATAAGGCCCGTTTGCTGGGGCTTGGCATACAGGGCCAAACGCCGCTGTACTTTACAGGGGACGGAAAGAGTCCCTGCTTCACCCTTAGCTTTTTCCTGCTTTTACTGAAAGCGGGACGGATGGAACGCCGCGATATCCATACTCAGCGATTGACCCCGGATGATCTCGCTAACGAGCTTGCCCGTACCAGGTCCCAGACTTAAACCCATCATGCCGTGACCCGTGGCAAGGGTTACGTTTTGGTACGCCGGAATGCGACCAATATACGGCAAACCATCGGGCGAGCAGGGTCGCAGGCCTTTCCAGACGACTTCGCGGGCGGGCAAATCTACGCGAATACCCGGATAATACCGTTGAATGGACTGACTGATTCCCTGTACGCGTTTCATGTTTACGGAAAGATCAGTCCCGTTGATTTCCATGGTACCGGCAATCCGCAGATCCTGGCCCATGGGCGTGGCCGTAGCCCGGGCTTCCAGCATAATGGCCGGTACCCGCACCTGAGGGCTCTGATCTTTCAGCAGAAAACTATATCCTTTCCCACCCTGTAAAGGCAGATTGAGTTGCAGACTTTTGACTACTTCCGGCGACCAGGCTCCTCCGGCTATGACTACTTCATCGACGGGGTACTGTTCACCACCCGCCCGAATGGCCGTTACGCGAAAGCCATTCATTTCGAAGCCCTCTACCCGATGGTTTTCCAGAAACTGAACGCCTTTGCTTTTCAAATCGGCAATCAGGGTTTCCATAACCAGGCGGGGCGTTACGTGGGCATCGCCGGGATAGTATACGGCTCCGTGTACCGTCACTTCCGCGTCGGGTTCCAGGGCCTGTACCTGTTTCTGATCCAGCATGCGGGCTGCAATACCCGACTGATTCGCCAGATCCGCTTCGTGTTGTAATTCATGTTCCGCAGCAGCCGTTTGGTACAGCATCAGCAAACCGCGTTCGTGCCAGCCAAAATCCAGCGTCTTGGCCATTTGCTGATACATCGTTTTACTGAGTAAGCTGATGTCCCGCAAAGCCGGAATGGCGTATTGAACGTGCTCGTTGGTTGAATGTTTATAGAACAGCCAGCCCCAGCGAAGCAAATCCGCGTTGAGCCGGGG
The DNA here is from genome assembly GCF_002261125.1 of Siphonobacter sp. BAB-5385. Classification (NCBI taxonomy): domain Bacteria; kingdom Pseudomonadati; phylum Bacteroidota; class Cytophagia; order Cytophagales; family Cytophagaceae; genus Siphonobacter; species Siphonobacter sp. BAB-5385. The sequence goes on from NZ_NMPS01000119.1 coordinate 21,815, forward strand.
CTTCACGTAAAAAGGACTCGTCGGCTGAAGCATCCAGCGAAGCCCTTTGGCAATCATACCCGGCTGGGCCAGCGGCACAATGTGGCTGGGCACAATCATACCGGCATTTCCGTAGGAGCAGCCGTCGGCCAGTGCGGTCTGGTCAAAAATGGTTACAGCATACCCGGCTTTTCGCAGGTAGTAAGCCGAGCTTAGACCAATAATTCCTCCACCAACAATTCCAATGTGTTGCATGTGTTTTGGGGTGACGAGCGGCCGCTCGTTTTATAAGTTAAATGACCTGAAAGCCAAAGGCATACGGGTCGTCTTCGTCGATGATGAGGTGGTTGTAGCCGTGTATGCGGGCCCAGCCTTCAATGCTGGGTACAATGGCCGGTTTGCCGGCCAGTTCGGTTTCGGCTTCGATTCTTCCGTTAAAAATCGAGCCGATGATACTTTCGTGAACAAAGGTATCGCCGGGCTTGAGTTTGCCCTGAGCGTACCACTGAGCCATGCGGGCCGAAGTTCCCGTGCCGCAGGGCGAACGGTCAATGGCTTTATCGCCGTAAAAAACGGCATTGCGGGCCGTAGACGTTTCTTGTAACGTAGCACCCGTCCAGAGGATGTGACTCAGGCCGCGAATGGTGTCATTTTCGGGGTGAACGAAACGGTACTGTTCATTCAGTCGAACCCGTAAAACGCGGGCCCAGCTAACGAGCTGATCGGCACTGAAATGCTCCAGACCCGGAAAATTGGCCTGCACATCCACAATACCGTAGAAATTACCGCCGTACGCCACATCAAGGGTTAAGGTACCCAGATCCGGGCATTCGACCGTAAGACCTTCCGCCGCCAGATAGGATTTAATGTTGGTGATCTTCACCGACGTGACCTTCCGGCCTTCCTGTACATACTCGGCCCGTACCAGTCCGGCGGGTACCTCCAGATTCAGTACGCCCGGCGTTTTGGGCCGAATCAAATTTTGTTCGATGGCTACGGTAACGGTGCCGATGGTACCGTGTCCGCACATGGGCAAACAGCCGGAGGTCTCGATAAACAGAACGCCTGCGTCGTTGGCCGGATCAATGGGCGGGTACAGAATGCTCCCCGACATCATATCATGGCCCCGGGGTTCGAACATCAGACCCTTGCGAATCCAGTCGTACTCCCGGAGGAAGTGCTGCCGTTTTTCGCTCATGGACTCTCCCTGCAAAAAGGGAATACTACCGCCAGTGACTACCCGTACGGGGTTACCGCAGGTATGGGCATCAATACAGAAAAAATGATACGCTGTAGACATCGTTCGAAAATTGCCAAAGATCCTAATGATTGAACTGTGCCAGCTTAAGACCGACACAGTTCAAGGGAAAACAGCCTTCGTGAGCTGGATTAAGCCGGAACCGCAAGACTGGGGCGATTCGCCATCGCCCGATCGATGATGCCCTGTACGTGAGCCCGTTCTTCGCCAATGAGCGGCAGACGCGGAGCCCGTACGTATTCGGAACCGATGCCCGTAGCCACGGCAGCCAATTTAATATTCTGAACAAGTTTGGGGTGAATGTCAAGTTCCAGCAAGGGCATGAACCACTGATACAATTCAAAGGCTTCTTTGATTTTGCCCTGCTGAGCCCATTCGTAAAGGGCTACGGTTTCAGCCGGGAAGGCATCAACCAGTCCACCTACAATGCCATCAACACCGAGTACGGCTGATTCCAGAATCTGTGTATCTACGCCACCCATGATTTTGAAGCGATCGCCGAAGGCATTCCGCATCCGGATCACGTTGGTCAGGTCGCGGGTCGATTCTTTCACGGCTTCAATGTTCGGAATCTGAGCCAGTTCCTGGAACATCGGTACCGTGATGTGGATTTTGTAATCCACCGGATTATTATAAACCATAATCGGCAGCTTCGTTGACTCGGCCACGCTCCGGAAGTATTCTACTGTTTCGCGGGAATCCGCAAAGTACCGCATAGGAGGCAACAGCATCAAACCATCCGCTCCGTTCGCTTCCGCTTCCTGAGCAGCGGCGATGGCATCACGCGTGGCCTGTTCGGCAATATTCACGATAACCGGTACCTGTCCGTCGCAAACCTGCAGGGCTCTTTCGAGCAATTGCAGTTTTTCGGGGCGGGTCAGCGTACTGGTTTCTCCCAGCGATCCGCCAATGATCAGACCTCGTACGCCGGCGTCGATCTGAGCCCGGAGGTTGGTTTCAAACAGATTCAGGTCCAGCGTGTCCTCAGCAGTAAAGGGCGTAAGAAGTGCAGGGTAAATTCCCTGCCAGGTAACGGCAACGTTCATATCGTAGAAGGGGCTTAAATGTTAGCTCAAAGGTCCGAAAGGTTTGGCAGGCTTCATTGCTCGGATTTGATTGGCTTTAATACTTTTTTCACTACTTTTATGGGGCTTTCCAATAAATCGACCAAATAAATATCAGTATGAAGCCCCTGTTCTTTCGCGTACCCAGTGTCGATCAGCGTTCATTTCGAATTCAGAAGGAGAATGGACCCAGCTTTTACGGGCAATTACACTTTCATCCCGAAATCCAGCTTACCCTGATCGAGAAAGGGGAAGGAACGCTGGTGGTAGGTAACCGCATTGACCGTTTTCAACCCTATGATCTGTTACTGCTGGGCAGCAATCTGCCGCACGTGCTGCGGAGTACGCCCGGTGCCGAAAATGAACAGGCAGTATCTACTTCCGTTTTATTTATGAGTGAACCATTCGAACAGCAATTGCTGGCTTTTCCGGAAATGGTCCACCTGAAACAGTTGTTGTCCGAAGCCCGGCACGGTGTTCGGTTGCAGGTTCCGGCGGATGACTCGCTGGTGCAGGAGTTCGAACAACTGCCCGAACAACGTCCGTTTCAGCAATTTCTCTTTCTGGTACGCGTACTGGACCAGCTGGCGGGGAATCAGCAGCGGGAGATTCTTTCGCGAATGGCTTACGAACGCCCCAGCCGCCCCGATGATCACCAGCGACTTGAGCGGATCTTCTCTTACATCCTCCAGCATTACGCCGCTCCGATCGGACTGGAAGAGGTAGCGGGTGTGGCAAACCTGACGCCGGGAGCTTTTTGCCGCTTCTTCCGGCAACATACCCGAAAAACTTTTTCGCATTTACTCAACGAAGTACGCATTGAACACGCCTGTCGACTCCTTCGCGAGTCCCGCGAATCCATCAGTGAAATTGCCTTTCAATGCGGCTATACCAATCTTTCCAATTTCAACCGACGCTTCAAGGAAATTACCGGAATGCCTCCCCGCGACTACGTGCGGACGTACCGTATGTAAGAAAAAGCTCAGCGTTTGTATGGTTTCAAGGATTATTATTGAACAGAAACGACAAGTCGCATTTCCGTAATCATTGCCCGATCCTCGTTAAACACTCTGTTTTAAATTGCTTTCCGATCCGTCGATGGATGGTTTGATCGTAGCCGTACGTACGTCCGCGGTGCGGTTGTCTGGCTAGGCCTGTCCGAAAGTGAAATCAAAAGCTTTTTTGTGCGAAAATGGACAAACTTTGTTCACTTTCGCACATTTCATTTTTAACATATATCTGATTATTAGCGGATTACGATTTTGATGTTGCCTGGGCACGGCTTTGGTACTTGAAAAGAAGTACGCTCGTACCAGCTCTGATACCTCGCTGTCCGGGCCCGGCAGTAGCTACGGATGCTGAACGTATCGCCGTACACCTGTTGACGTCTCTTCGCAGACGGATCCTTAACCACCCTTATGATGCGTTTTTGACCCATCCACGACGGATGGGGCTGGATCCTATGGTTTCATCTTAACGTCAACTTCTCATGCAACGCTTCCTCCGCAGTACTCGTTTATTCGGCATTCTAGCCGTACTTGTTAGCTTTTCAACGGTGGTGTCGGCTCAGTCTGCCTCCAGCGACTCTACCCGGGCGTATTGGAAACTGTACGCTTCACAGGAAAGTCAGAGTCCTCTGATTCGGTTTTATACGGCTGCCCATCAGGTCGTTTATGAAGAAACATTGCCCAAAGATTTGGGTCGCCTCACGCAAAAAAATATCCGCCTGTTCGATCAGTTACTGGCTTCAGTGACCAACCAGCGGCTGGTCAGTTCGCACCTGTCTCCCGAACGTAATCTGGCGATATATAGCGTTCCTTTATCGGTCGAAAAATCTCCCGGCACCAAGATTACCTGGTACCGGGATGGCGTTGCTTTTTTCGTGGCCAACCCTCAGGTCAAAGAGCTGGGTAAGATCCAGGTTTTCTACGCTCGACTCGATACAAAGCAGGTGAGTGTCAGTATTACGGACGAACTGGAGGAGTACAGTCACTATCAGGATCGTAGTAACCGATCAACCTACCGTCGGTCCATTGACTTACAGAAATTTCCGAGTGGACGGTACAAACTCATGATCCGGCATCCAGGTCAGACGTTCACTTATTACTTACTCGTAGACCGCAGTTTGAACCGGGTAGACATTCAACCGCAGACCAACATGGTCCACAGTGACTAATTTGTTATCGGGGAAACGGAGTACTGCTCCGTTTCCCCGATAAATAAATTATTTCCGGAACAGTGGAGCAAATTCCTGGGCAAAGGCCTGAAAAGTACGAGCCGCTTGTCCCGTTACTTCCCGTACGGTATAGGTGACCATAGCGGCTTCGTTCCGGCTGTAATGAGCGTAATCCTCCACGAGGCCTTCGGCTTGCCACTCCGGAAAGCCTATGCTTCGTAAGGCTTCTCGCATTAGCTCAGGCGATACCTCCTGGAAATGAACCGGTTTGTGAAGTACCGCTGAAAGTTGCTGAGCGATTTCCGAATGACTCAGTGCTTCGGACCCGGTTAGGGTATACGTTTTCCCGGTATGCCCTTCGCCCGTTAACGCTTCTACGGCTACAGCGGCAATATCGTGTACATCAATCAGGCTGATTTTTGCATCGCCAATGGCTGCAAAGAACAGGCCCTGTTGAGCAATGGAAGAACGGAAACCCAGTAATCCCTGCATGAATAGGTTTGGACGTAGAAACGTATACGTCAAGCCCGTTTCCAGGATGGCCTCTTCTACAACGGCATGATACCGTAAAAAGCGTACGGGCGAATGCAGATCTGCCGCTAGCTGCGACAGCTTTACCAGATGCTGAACGCCCGCCCGCCGGGCTTCGGCTACGAAAGTTAATTGCTGCTGTTCGGCCTGTTCAGAAGAACTGGTAAGTAAAAAGGCCCGTTCGATACCCTGCAAAGCACGGGCCAGACTGGCCGGATCGTTGAAGTCACCACGCACTACTTCCACCCCCGGTAATGTAGCCAGGGCTTCTTTTTCTGAACGAACGAGGGCCCGAAACGGAATTCCACGCTGAGCAAGTTGCTGAGTTAATGCAGAACCGACACCACCCGTAGCTCCGGTGATGAGAATTTTTGGGAATGTAGACATGGTTTTTTCAGGAATATAGTAGTGATGGATAGAGTCCGGCTTTGGCCTGACCCACCACAAAGGTCGATTCTCTATTCTTCCTGAAATTGTAAGAAAACGAAAGGGCGGCTATACGAAAAAGGCCAGTACGTATCGCACGTACTGGCCTTTTTTATCTGGAACTGCGTCCGAAGAATCAACGTAGAGCTTCCAAACTACGGATGCAGGGAATCATTCGTCTTACGGATCATTTTCCAACAACCCGTTCAATGACTGGAGCGTTAAATCGTGGGTCGGCCACCGGTAACCTGTACGGTTGCTCCCGACATATAGCTGGAGTCTTCCGAAGCCAGCAATACGTAAATCGGGGCTAGCTCGGCGGGTTGGCCTGCCCGTCCCAACGGTGTATCTTCTCCAAACTTCTGTACCTTTTCGGGAGGCATGGTTGCCGGGATTAGCGGCGTCCAGATCGGTCCCGGAGCGACGCAGTTGACCCGAATGCCTTTTTCGGCGATACTCTGAGCCAGGTTGCCCGTAAAATTCTGAATGGCGGCTTTCGTAGCCGTATAGGCCAGCAGCGTAGGGTTGGGCGTATACGCGTTAACCGAGGTTGTATTTACGATCGTACTACCGGGCTTCATGAAAGGTTCGGCAGCTTTGCAGAGATAGAACATGGCGTAGATGTTCGTCTTAAACGTCCGGTCCCATTCCTCGCTGGGAATTTCCTGTAACGATTCGCGGGCCATCTGAAATGCTGCGTTATTCACCAGAATATCGATTCTGCCGAATTCGGCAACGGCTTTCTGTACAATTTCCTGACAGTGTGATTCTTCGCTAATATCGCCCGGCACCAATACGGCTTTCCGACCCGCCTGCTCGATATACTGAGCGGTTTCACGGGCATCTTCTTCTTCGTTCAAATACGAAATCAATACGTCGGCACCTTCGCGGGCAAAAGCAATAGCCACGGCCCGACCAATGCCGGAATCTCCGCCCGTGATAATGGCTTTACGTCCTTCCAGTTTGCCGGAACCTTTATAGGAAGTTTCGCCATGATCGGGCTGGGGAGACATTTTAGCCGTTTTACCGGGTACGGGTTGCTCCTGCTCTGGATACGGCGGTTTCGGATATTTTTCTCGGGGATCGGTCATTGGGCTGGATTCAGAATTTGCGTTCATTTCTTCATGATTTTGGTGGATGCATCGACAGAATACTGCTTCACTATTGCTCTTTTCGGCAAAAGATGCGTACCAGTGAAAACTGCCAAACGATTTCCACAATCGCTCTTACCATAGGTTTAGCGAATGAATTGGCCCGGATTTTGTACTCCTGATTCCGCTCGATTTCCACCCAACTCATTGCTCAACTTGTATGCTTAAACGCCCCATTCCTTCGACGCAGGAAACGTTACCTGTGATCGGTCTGGGTACCTGGCAAACGTTTGATGTGCCCGCACCCACTGACCGCTTACAACGTACCCTGGAGACCATGCATCAGGCGGGAGGTACGCTCATTGATTCCTCGCCCATGTACGGCCGTTCGGAAGCCCGTATCGGTGATCTTACTACGGCAGCCCGGCTGGCCGATTCGTTTTTTTACGCTACCAAAGTCTGGACGACGGGCCGTGAACAGGGCATTCGACAAATGGAGGAATCCAGGGAGCGAATGCAACGGGAGACGATCGATCTCATGCAGATTCATAACCTGACCGACTGGCAAACGCATTTGCAAACCTTGCGGGAATGGAAAGAATCGAAGAAAATCAGATATCTGGGCATAACCCATTACACGGATAGCAGCCACGAAATGCTGGAACGCATTCTTGCAACGGAGGCCATTGATTTTGTTCAGTTTAACTACTCCATTCTGAATCGAAATGCGGAAAAACGGCTCTTGTCCATTGCCGCTGATCGGGGCGTCGCGACGCTGATCAATCGGCCTTTGGGTGAAGGGGGACTTTTTGCTCAGGTACGCAACCAGCCCCTTCCGGCCTGGGCTTCCGCGTATGAAATAAAAAGCTGGGGACAGTTTTTTCTCAAATACATCGTGTCGCACCCCGCCGTTACCTGCGTTATTCCGGGTACGTCCGATCCGGATCACCTGGCCGACAACATGCAGGCAGGTTTTGGCCCTTTACCGGACGAAGCTACCCGAAAAAAGATGGTGGATTACCTGACTGCCCTCTAAGCGTAGGGACAGATCCTTTTTTAATACAAAAGGGGTTCTAACCTATCCTGGTTAGAACCCCTTTTGTGTCATTAGCGATGCTTACTGAACTGATTTCGTTTTCGCTTTTTCAAACCATTCGAGGGTACGCCGCATGAATACCACTTCCGTGGGTACGTGATAGCCATTCGGAATGGTAGTCAGTTGAGCCTGGGTAGCCCCCAGTTTTTGCATGGACTCGTAGACCTTGTCCGTATTCAGGTAGGGAATGTATTCATCGGTATCGCCGTGCAGCAGATGCAGAGGCGTTTGCGTTGACCAACCCGTCAGATCATTTTTCCTGAGTGCTTCCGAAAACATAGACGTATCATCGAAAACATCGGCCCGGAAGGTATCGGTGCACATTTCATGAAAACTCACCGTAATGGACCGGGCGTTAGCCATGGACTGCCGGATTTGTTCGGCGTACGGAGCCTTGAAATAGTAACTAATGGGCTTATTCAGGCCGTGTAATTCGTTGTAAGTCAAGGTTTGCCAAACGTATAGATAGTTAGCCAGCTTACCGATGGTAGGCTGCGTAGTGATATGCTGAAAGAAAGCTTTCGTAGCATACGGACCTGAACCACAGCTGGTACTGGCAAGCTTAAACTCAGTAGCGTAACTATCCTGAATCATCTTTTGCGTTGAAAGGGTAGCGTACCCTCCTTCGGAATAGCCGGCCAGAAAAACCTGTCCATTCGTGGTGCGGTTTTTAGCTTCCAGAAACTCTTTCGTGGCCAGGAGCATATCTACGGAAGCCTTGGCCAGCGTTTCGCGATGTTCGTAAGGGTGTGAAACCTGACTGGACTGGCCGTAACCCAAGTAATCGGGGCACACAACAATGTAACCATGCGTGGCAAAGTACAGCGGATAGGAAAAGCTCGGAGCCGTCAGACTATTGCCCGTTGGAGCTTCGGCAGGCGAATAGGCCGTGGCATGCTGGAAACTTAACAAGGGGTAGTTTTTTGCCTTGGGCTGACGAGGCAGGTACACGATACCCGAAGCAAGAATGGGCGTACCGCCGGCTAAACTTGTGCGATAGGTAAGACGATAGACTTCCATCGTATAGTCAGCCGGGCGATATTCCAGGGAATCGTTAGTAGACTGAATGAGAGCCAACGCTGAAGGTTCGTATACACTTACTAACGAACTATCTGCTAAGAAAGGCTCCACTTTTTCGACGGGCTCTTTGTGGCAGGACGTTAGAAACAGTACAGACAGACTCAGGAAACCAACAACCCGCCTAAAAGGACGAGCAATTACTTGAAAAGATAACATGGTATGTATGGAGGAAATAAGAAGGCACTAGAAAGCCAGATCACGCTGAAGCATCGGCAGGATACGGATGTATGTAGCCAGCAGAAATGACGTTACGGTTGAAAGCAGGAAGGTAAAAGGGAGAAAACGATACGAACCAGGAGGAAACTCAAAGAGAAAGAATATAGATTTTTTTCATAAGAATCAAGGACGATGATGGGCAACGTTTCGGGTACAAGATTACATCATATTCTTTTCATATGCAACCCGTTATCTAATTTAGCATGCTTGTAAAAAAAGGCTCATAGTCCTTAATTCTACTTCCTAAAAGTAGCTATTTACTTATAAAATAAACGAGATAAGTATCCCATAAGTAGTGTTTATAAAATCCCTTGGTAACGATTCCCTTTTTTAGTAGGAAAACCCCTGTAAAGCTCTAATGCATTAGCGATATATTGAAAAATTGCTTTTTTCTACTGACCTGTTATGTCGTTATATGCAGGATAATTACTTCCAACGTCCTTCGTACTATTGTAGGAAGTAGCTACTAGCATTGTCGTTCATCCGGTTCAAAAAATAAAAATACCCTTTGATTTGTTGTTCAAAACCAAAGGGTACGGAATGCCTGAATGACAGAGAATTTGTAACGATTAAAAGAATCTGGACGTCCAGAACCAGACCAGCCAGAATCCAATGCCCAGCACGCAAACCGAGTTCAAACCCAGATCATATAAGCCTTTGAGGCGGGCATTGGTCACTTTATTTCGACCGTGTACTTTCAGGTAGAAGTGAATGCCCAGGACCGTGCAGATTAAGATAAAGTAGTTACAGCTATCAGCGATAAATGATAACATAGGATGTATAGTTAGGTAGCTTTAAGAATCAATCAAGTGGATACACTTACAAAAATAAATCAGGAAAGGCTAAAGTTGTATCAGCAGCTCCGGATAAAATATGCAGTATAGGCAGAAATAGATTCTGAAAATGACTACCAACTATCGAAATTAAGGAAGGATACGCTTTCTAATTAAAGCAGTTTACAGACGATACGAAGCCATACAGCGTATCGGGGCAGGAAAGAGAGAGGACATAAAAAAAACCTCTCGCGAAGGAGAGGTTTCTTTTATTAATGATTGGCAGCCGCAGCAGCTTCTTTAGGCAGGCTTACTTTCGGAGAAATACTCTCCAGACCCACATCACCGGTCGTAGTACTTGGCGTAATCGGAGCGTTGGTGTAGTCGAAAAAGGGTAACATGATCAGAGACAGTACGATCAAAAAGCCGATTAGACGTATACGGGAGTTAAATCGCCCCCATCGTTGGTTGAGTTAGTAGCCATCGATAATAAAAATTGATTTCTGCTTTTTTGGGCAAATAGACAAAAAAGACGGTAGCATTCCTAGTAAAAATTCCTGAAAAAGACATCTGACTCGCTTTTAAGGTCTGCGTAGCATTAATAGCTGTTCATTTAACAACACAAAACCCAGCCGTTGGCGGACGCTGGGTTTTGGATACGTTTGTCTGGCGGTAACAAACTACATTACATACAAGAAAATATCTTTAATGGATTCTATACCAGTATGTTAAAAGACTATACCAACATTAACGGTATATATATACGCAATATACGTAAAACGGCTTTTTAGCACTATAAAAGCATTTTTTGGGATTTAAACTTTTTTCAATCCTTATTATAGCCAGGAATCGAACGACCGTAACTGAGTAATGATTTCCTCAATCTTCTTCATTGTGGCATTGTTGATGAGGCGAATACGACTTTTTTAATGGTTCTGTCAAATAAGAATACGGATGATCTGGGTAGCAATAATTAGTGGATATATCGTGTGCTGGTTTGTATGGATTTGCTGGGAATTACGGCAGGCCTATACACCATCTGACGAATTACAGGCAAGTTTCAGTAGCGTACAATTTCATAAAGAAGATGAACATTGGTTAATTTCCCATCACTTTATTAGTTTGAAAGCAAGAGGAGAAGTGTATGAAACGAATCTTATGGATAAAGCCTTCGGTCGAACCGACCGACCTTTTGAGTCCTGACACCGCCATTTTACATATACAAGCTACCGTTCGGCAGGAAATGTGTGAACGCAAGTTGAATAGAATTCGCCTGATGGCAGGAGCTACCTTTATCGCTGGCTTTTTTATTTACTTCCTGTTTTAACGGGCTGGATCACAGCCTAATCAGCCGGTTTTATATAGCGTTCTACCTGGCTAGAGTAGCGATTTAAGAATTTTAACGCAGCAGACTAGTTCCTCTTCCGTCGAAGAAGCAAAGCCCAGACGAGCAACATTTTCTTTTCGGAAAACGGACTCGTGTGCTGTTCCGTTGGATAAATACAAGTCTTTCTGAAGAGCTTTTTCGGCCAGTCGTACAAGGTTAATACCCGAATCGAAGGTAGTCCAGACGGACATGCCCCCTTCCGGTTTTTGAAAATCAACAACATGCCCCAATTCCGTTTGCAGGTAGTCACAGAACAGATCCCGCCGATGCCGATACATGCGTAGCGATTTCCGGATGTGCCGTTGAATAACTCCCATATGTAATAACTCGGCCATAGCATTTTCAAGCAATGTATCGCCCTGACGATCAACGATTCGGCGTAGTTTGGCCAGGTGCTGGATCACATTTTCCGGGCCTACCAGATACCCAACCCGAAAGGCTGGTGAAATGGTTTTGGTGAATGAACCGCTGTAGAGTACCATGCCACCCAGATCGGCACTGGCGAGTGGAAACAGCGGCTTGCTTTCGTAGTGAAAATCGTAGTCATAATCATCCTCGAAAACAATGAATTTGTAGGCCTGAGCTAAAGCCAGTAACCGCATACGGCGGTCCGCTCGTAAGGGTACGGTTGTAGGATACTGGTGATGCGAAGTAAGGTACAGCATCCGCAGCGGTCGTTGTTGACAAATTTGCTCTAACGCATCCACATCGATGCCGTATGCATCTACCGGTACAGGCGTAACCCGGGCTCCGGCCTGTAGAAAATTCATGCGGGCCCCTGACCAGGTGTATTCTTCTACTGCCACTTCGTCTCCTGGCTGAAGCAATGCGGTACTAGCCAGATACACGCCCATCATCGTACCCCGTACAATCAGTATATTTTCCGGTTCAGCCCGCAAACCACGCGTAGCATTTAGATAAATGGCTAATTCCTCCCGAAGCCAGCGGGAGCCACTGGGATCGTTATACCCCAGCCGAATGTAAGGATTGGAGGCCAGCAGCTGCGAGCGATAGGCTCGCGATAATTCCTGAACGGGAGCAAGTCGGGCATCGGGAAACCCATCGTCGAGGTGATAGCGGGCCTGAGCCTTGAGCGGCTGTCGATCCAGATGCGGTGTGGGGTGGAAAGGAAACCCCGCCTGTTTCGCAGGATTGAAAACGTCGGCACTGAACAAGGGCCGGGGCGATAATTCCGGTAAGTGCTGGCTTACGAACGTACCGCTTCCTACCTGCGTTTGTAACCAACCCTGAGCGATGAGTTCGTCGTAAGCCTGTATTACGGTTTTTCGGTGAATGGTTAATCCCGATGCTAACGCTCGCGTACTGGGGAGTCGATAATCCGGACGCAGGATGCCTTTACGGATCAGATCAATGAGCTGAGCGGCGAGCTGAAGGTAAATGGGCTGAGGATCCTGCCGATAAATCTGAAGGAGAGTAGCTAAAGGCTGCATAAAATTGGACTACTCGTTTTGTTAAAAATGGATGCGTAGATGAATCCAGCAAAGCTACACTTTTGTCAAAAAAACAGCCGAATGAATACTCCGAAACTTATTCCCAGTCGGGATGCTAAAAAAGCTCATTTTGATGCCGAAACCATTTACCCTATTCTCGATGAGGCCTTATACTGCACCATCAGCTATTGCGTAGACAACCAGCCTTACTCCATTCCAACGGCTTTTGTCCGCTACGAAGACAAGATTTACATCCATGGTTCAGTGGGCAGTCATTTTATTCGTACGATTGAAAAAGGCTTGCCCGTTTGCGTTTCCGTTACCTTAATGGATGGATTGGTCATTGCCAAATCGGCCTTTTCGCATACGGTGAATTACCGTTCCGTAATTCTCTTTGCTGAAGCCGAAAAGATAGAAGAGCTTGGCCTTAAAAAAGCGGCTCTCCAATGGCTGACCGAGAAAATAGTACCGAATAGCTGGGATTACCTGCGGCCCATGACCGACAGTGAATTACGCAAAACAACGGTTCTGGCTTTTAAAGCCGATCAGGCTTCGGCGAAAATCCGGACGGGCATGCCCAATGATGAACCAGAAGATAAGGAATTGCCCATCTGGTCGGGTATTATTCCGTTCCAACAACAGCGGCTCGCTCCCGTAGCCGACGAAAGCAGCCAGGTCATTCCTTTGCCCGAACATTTAATGTTATAAAAAAACGCCCAGCGTCACGATCAGGACGCTGGGCGTTTGCATGGAGATGAGTTTCGTTTACTTTTCTTCCCGGTACAGAACCATTCCGGCGTGGTACAGAATTCCGTCCCGGAAATCACCGTCGGCCGTAAAACCCGTATCGTCCACGTAATCAATGTGATCTCCCGTGAGGGTGTACCGGCCCTGATAGGCACTTTTCCGGGTACCCCGGGCTTCATCGTAGCGGCCATTAGGTAAGAGTTCATGCCGGATATAGCCATCTTTCGTTACCCACATACCTACGTAAGAATTGTTTGTTTTCATGACTTTTGCTGGGACAGTTTCAGGTTCGTTCCGTTTCAGGATTGAGTCGTAAAATCTGTAGAAATAGTCAAGTCTTTCCAGGCCTCTACATCCGCCTGCACGGCCGCCATCTTTTCCTGCATCATTGCGTAGGCGTCACTACCCAGAAACAGGTGGAGCGGTGGGTTAGGTGTGGTAGCCACCTTAATCAAGGCAGCTACGGCTTTCTCCGGGTCACCGGGCTGATTACCATTGATATCCTCGCGATGGGCCGACAAAGAGGCCTGAGCTTCCGCATATGCTTCGATACGGCGGGCCGGCGTAGCCATGGATTCCTGGGTGAGGAAATTGGTTCGAAAATAGCCTGGATACACTACCGTCGCATGAATACCGAATGATTTCGCCTCCGCCGCCAGCGATTCCGTAAAACCAGCGACGGCAAACTTCGTAGCACAATAAATGCCCCAACCCGCAAAATTGGCCGTATAGCCGCCGACCGAAGCGATATTGAAAATGTGTCCCGACTGCTGCTTGCGGAGGTAAGGCATCACCTCACGAATGACATTAAGTGAACCGAAGACATTAATGTCGAAATTCTTGCGAGCTTCCTCGTCGCTAAGTTCTTCGAGTGTTCCAAACTGTCCGTAACCAGCATTGTTTACCACTACATCAATACGACCGAAAGCGGAGATGGTTTGAGCAACGGCTTCCTGCACGCTGGCTGGTTCCGTCAACGAAACCTGTAGGGGTAAAAACTGATCCGAAGCCGGACCAATTTCTTTGATTAATGTATCTAACTTTCTTGAGGTGGCGGCTACCCGATAACCCTGCTGTAGTAATTTTTGGGTCAATATCAATCCCAGTCCTTGTGAGGCTCCCGTGACGAACCATACCTTGGAAGAAGTCATAATATGTTTGTTTCTTGTACACTGCAAAAGTATACGTGACTCAGTAGCAGTAGCTTACAGCAAACAAACCAATACTTGCAAAATTCAAACAAACGAAAGGTTCTTACGGATTATCTTTTTTGTAGGGATTTATGTACAGGGATTGTAACGGATAAATGATATCGTATTTCCTAGGTATCCTCTTCTTTAAAAAGCAGATAGAATTCCATTGTAGAACTTTAATGATACGTTCGTGATAGGTATCGATTGAAGGGATTTCCAATCAATGGCGTACAAAGTTATGTTGATCCAGATGAAACGGCCCACCGACCCGGTTACCTTACGTACGGGTAATCGAAAGGACGAGGCCACTATTCGGATTTACTTCCAGTTCAACCTTACCGAAGCCACGAGCTTTGACTTCATCGAATTGCTCCTGCGTAATACGGAAAAGGCGGATGTCATGGCGAGCAACGTGTAATTCAAGCGAGAAGGTAGGATCAGGGTGGGAGGTGTTATGTGATTCGACGGTTACAATTCTTCCCAGAAGTTTCATGAATGTGGTTTTTAGTAGTCAAAACTAAGCAAAGGGCGCTGGCTTCTCCAAATCGTCGCAGGTCTGTTCTAACGGTTAGGGCTGGTGTTGGTATACGACCGTTCGATCATCTTTAAAAATTCGGATATAGGCTCCCATTCGTTCGGGCGTATCCAGCGGAATGTAATAGCTCGAATTCAGGGGGTCATCACTGATGATGTATTTTACTTTTTCCCGGTCAGCAAGATCGAAAAATTCCGGTAAGGTCAGCGGAGGACGGTCTCGCAGGGAACAGTAATAACTCAGGCTCCGAATCTGATAATTTTCCATCTGCCCAAAGAAAAAACTGAGCGGGGCAATTACCCTGCTGTTCTTTTCGGGCATCAGGCGGGCTAATTGTTCGTTATAGGTTTGCTGATAAGGAACCGTATAATTTTCATATACTACTTCGCCAATCGTAAACAATCCAATCAAAACGTAAGCGGATAAAATGACCCGGGCTACCCGTTTTTGCACTTGCGTTCGGAGAAATGCAGGAGCGTAAGTCGCTATAAGAATAGCGAACCAGGGGACAAATAAAAGAATATAAAAAGCGAAAGTACTTTTGGTTAATAACCAGAAAAAAACGACGAGTAAAAGCAGGTATAACAGGATTGGCTGTGTCAGGGAAAGGTGCTTGCGAGCGAAGATAATAGTCAACACGACGAGTGCGGTTAACGCGGCTTCGTGCTGGCTGTGAAAAAAGAGTTGATGATAATCAACCATCACTTTTAATTTGTCGGAGAGGGTACGCGTGTATTGCATGGCCGGGTCTTCCACAAACTGCCAAACCATCCGGTCTACCCGCTGGTCCAGCAGGGCATCCAGCAGATACAGACTCAGTACAAATCCGCCAACACCCGCAAAGACGAGCGTTTTTCGCCAGTCGGTGCGAAGGAGTAGCCAGAGGGCACCGGCGGCCAGGTAAATCAGCCCATTCAGATGCGTCAGAGCGGCCATACCGGCGAATACGCCCGCCCAGCCCACGTGTGGGAGCCGTCCGCCGGGGCGGTCCAGGCACAGGTAAGAGGCAAAGCCCAGCGTCATACACATGATTTCCGGCCGATTGATGCAGAAATACTGGATTAGTGTACCGCAGCCCAGATACAGCAATAAGGCCAGCCATTGTTGTTCGCGGGACTCACGCTCGGTGTACTTCCAGATTAAACCCGCCGCTATCGTTCCAAAAAGAATGCTAATGACTTTACTTCCCGCTACACTAAAACCCACCACACCCATTAAAAAGGCTCCGGTGTAAATGAAAAGTTTATGAAAAACATAAATGCGTTCGTCCCAGTATAAAAGGCCCCGGAATAATTCAGAACGAACTTTTCCTTCTTTCAAAAACCAGTAGGACTGTTCCGCAAACCAGGCATCATCAAAATGTTCCGTACGGTGATAAAAAGTAAGAATCAATAAGCCAGTAAACAGGAAAATCAGGAAGCGGTAAACTCGTACAGAAAAAATAGACATACTACGTTAATCAAATCCGAATAAACGGTGCAGGTGATGGATTGGATACGCGAACAAAGGTAAAAGTGGAGACGGCCATTTTCACCCTTGGCTCTAAATAAAATGTTAAAAGAGCTACACCACTGACGAATAAATGAAGATGATAGATACCCGCTTTTATTCTTTCGAGAGAGAAGAAAATCTTCTTTGAAGTGACGAAAACCCGCCGTAATTTTAGTTTTCGTTTTTATACCTTCTGCCTTATATGCCGTTTCCTCAATCACGTAATTTACGACTTCGCTTGCTGGGGCCTATTGGGCTTTTTGCCTTCGGTCTGATTTTCTTCAAGCTCCGCATGTACCTGGAGCTAACCCCCCGGGATTTTTTCTGGTCCATGCTGATTGGTCTGTTTTGTGGGTATATCGGTTGGGAGCTGGCCCGCTGGGTGGTCCGGTTTATTCAAAAGCTGTATCCCGGCTTGATTAATACGCGGCGTCGGTTGTGGCGGCTACTGTTTGTAATTATTCTGCTAGCCAATGTCAATACGTTTTTACGCTCAGGAGTCAATCAGTTGCTTAATCCTGGTTTATGGCTGTATGATCTGTACGATTACTTTGAAACCGTTGGTATTCAGGTCGTTTACGTGTGCGTTTATGTGAGTATTTACGAGGGTAGTTATCTGATTCATCAGTGGAAACAGACGTATCAGGAAAAAGAACAGCTCATGCGGGCCGAATGGCAGGCCCGTTTTGATTCGCTTAAAAGTCAGGTCAATCCGCACTTTCTGTTTAATGCCCTCAATGCCTTGTCTTCCTTAATCGAGGAATCGCCCCAGCTGGCGGGTCGGTTTGTGGACGAACTTTCCAAGGTATACCGATACCTGCTATACGCCAATGACCGCGAACTGACGACACTGGAAACGGAACTGCGTTTTATTGAATCCTACGTGCATTTGCTGCAAACACGGCACGGGGAAGGCATTCGGGTACAACTGTCCGTACCCATCGAACACCTGAATTACACCCTTCCGCCGCTCACCCTGCAATTATTGGTCGAAAACGCCGTCAAGCACAATGTGGTACGGGCCAGTCAGCCGCTGACGATTGATATTTCTACCGCTTTCACCCGCCCTTCCGAAGTACAACTGTGGGTTCGGAATAACGTACAGCGTAAAAATAAAGCCGTGGTGAGCAATGGGGTAGGCCTGAACAATATCACGGCTAAATACCGGATGCTGACGCAGTCGGACATTGTTATTCGGGAAGAAGCCGACTCCTTCACGGTCGTATTACCTTTACTTTCGCACCTGAATTAGGGGCTATCCAACCGTTTTATGAAGACTTCGTATCAACTCAGACCGACGGACGATTTAGGGCATAGCGTGGCTTGCATCTGGTATGAGGAGAGTCCGCAGGTGCACGTACGCACGCAAACCGTTGCCTTTCCGTATCAGGAATTACTCATCAACTACGGCGATTCATTTCGTAATACCGGAGCCTTTCCCTATGCCTATACTGCCGCAGGTTCCGTGCTGGGGTTATCGCAACAACCCTTGTATACGACGGTACAGGGACGGTATCGGGCTCTTGGGATCTTGTTCAAACCCGGAGGACTGTATCGATTATTCGGATTTACGCCCGAAAAACCGAGCACACTCCGGCCCCTGTTCGGTCCACAAACCACACCATTTCTACAAAACCTGAAGGAACACACGCAGGGAGCCGAAAAAGTCCAGTACCTGCAAGCCTTTCTTCGTGATAATAGTCGGCCTCAATCCATTCCAACGGCCACACAGGACTTATTAACGGAGCTGGAATCTAGTTCCGGAGCAAGCATTCAGTCGTACGTACAAACCCTGGAGCAATCGCATAAAACCTTTCTGCGTAGTTTTGTTTCAGTGCTGGGCATAACACCGAAGAAGTACCGGCAAATGATTCAGCTCAATCAGGCTTTGCATTGTATGGTTACTCAGCCTGAACAATCCTTAACCGAAATCGGCTATGAATCGGGTTTCTACGATCAGGCTCACTTCATCCGAACGTTCCGGTCATTAACCGGCATGACGCCGGGTGCGTACCGTCGGGCTGTACGGGAGCAGCGGGTGGCTCGGGAGATACCCAATACGATTTATCTGTAAGCAGTTTTGGGTAAATTTTATACAATTTTCACGGAAAAAACGGATTCACTTTTGCGGAATAAAATCCTTTCGCATGAGAAAAATAACGTTGTACACAGCCATGAGTCTGGACGGATTTGTGGCCGGACCCCAGGACGAGTTAAACTGGCTCATCCAATTTCCCAATCCCGAACAGACGGATTATGGCTACGCAGCTTTCCTGGAAACCATCGATACCACCCTGATGGGCTATCGAACCTATGAAGTCGTGCTGGGTCTGGAAGAGACCTTTCCGTACGCGAACCTGACCAACTACGTCTTTACCCGTTCGACTACCCGTGGCGAAGCTCCGTACGTAACCTTCATTACAGAGGATTGGCTCCCGTTCATACAATCTTTAAAACAGCAACCCGGCAAGGGCATCTGGCTGATTGGCGGGGGCCAGCTTAATGCGGCATTTCTACAGGAAAAATGCATCGATGAACTGATCATCCATGTAATGCCCGTCGTACTGGGTTCGGGAATTTCGCTGTTTCAGGGATTAACGGAAAAACATACCTTTCAGCTTACCCGTACCAAAAGCTACAGCAATGGGGTACTGGAATTGAAGTATCAGTTGTAAAACCGAAGCGTTTGGTTGCAAATATTAATGATTTTCAAGGTATTACGCTCCAATTACCTCGCTCGCCATGAGTTGCTGTTCCAGGGGTTGCATGAACTGGTTCATCTCATTTCGCTTCAGATCCGGACGAATCCAGTCTTTTTCCAGGGCTGGATTCAGTACAAAAGGCATCCGCTTTTTAGTATTGTGGATGTACTCCATTAGCTCATTGGCGGGTGTCGTAATAATGGTAAACGTAGGAATTTCGGTACCCGTCTGCTCATTTTTCCAGTGACTGTACAAGCCACCCAGGGCAAAAAGAGGCGTATCCGGCAAGTGAATGAAGTACGGAATTTTAGTGGATCCCTGATGCCGCCACTCATAAAACCCTGAGACCAGTACCAGACAACGTTGCTGGACAGAACCTTTGAAACTGGGCTTTTCGTATAACGTTTCTGACTTGGCATTTAGAGTCATTCTAGCCAGCTCCGGGGCTTTGTCCGGCTTGGCCCAGCCCGGAATTAGTCCCCAGCGAAACAACTGAATCCGACCAGGATCTTCCTGCGTAATGACCGGCAGATACGGCATGGCAAAGCCGTTGACTTTCTCCTGCGGTTCGTAGCCGTCCGTTTCCAGGGGATCCGCCTGAAAACGATCCTGTAATTGCTGCATCGTAGCCTGAGCCTTCACATAGTAACACATAAGGATGAATCGTATTCTGATTATCGATTAAAATTCCTGGAAATCAGTGAAGTATACCAAATTAGATTTGTAATTGAATGAATAGTAAACCACAAACGCAGAATTTTGATTCAGTATTTTATTGTTTAACCAAAGGAACTTTGTGGTTGTAATCAAATCTTATCATATTTGGCCCCCGAAATACAACAAGGAGTAAAGAATGTCCCGCCAGGCATCCTTTGGGATATTTTAGGTGGCAGTCCCACTGCCCGATTCAACCCTAGCCTGAAGGCTAGGGTTTTTCGTTGGTTTTCGTCCCCAAAGCAGATCGTTTAAAACGGTTGAGTCACGATAAATTGAAGCAATCTTCCGCTTTCGTACGGCTTGGCGGAATGGATCAAAACATTCTGAATCTAAACTTCAGCAGCCTTAATAGTTATCCTTTTATGGGGTTTGGGACAGCGACAAATTCTGCGTACCTTGGTTTTGTTTTTATTTTTTAATCACCTTTGCCCGACTGCACAAAGGGCTCCACCAACGGCTTTATCCGGGTTGTTTCCTGTAACATCAGTCGCCTTTTGCAATGACCAAGGTAGTAAGCGAGACCCGAACTACGCACAAAAGTATCGATCCGAAACGAAGCATTCTGAGTTATTTTGCGAACGTCGGTAACGCCATCATTCCCGAATTAAGTAAAGAATTAGCCATCAGTATTCCCAAGGTGACTTCAACCGTCAATGAGCTGATTCAGGAAGGATTGATTCAGGATTATGGCAAAATTGATTCTACGGGTGGTCGTAAGCCCAATCTGTACGGAGTAGTTGCCGATTCCGCTTTTTTTATTGGCGTGGATGTCAAACATACGCACATCAACATTGGCCTGCTTGATTTGCAGAAAAACCTGCTGAAAGTGACCGAGAATTTGCCGTATACGCTCGACAATACCACCGAATCGCTGGATACGCTTTGTGAATTAATTACTGGTTTCATCGCGGGTTTAACGATTCCGAAAACCAAAATTCTGGGTATCGGAATCAATCTTTCCGGCCGGATTAATTACGCCACGGGTTACAGTTATAGCTTTTTCTTTTTCGAGGAACGACCGCTCAGCGAAATCATTGAGAAGAAAGTAGGGTACCGGGTCTTTCTGGAAAACGACTCCCGAGCCATGGCTTACGGAGAATTCTGTAATGGAATTGTAGAAAAGGAGAAAAATGTATTCTTTCTCAACCTGGATTTTGGCATCGGTGTAGGCATTCTCATTGATGGGCAGTTGTACTACGGGAAATCGGGTTACGCCGGGGAACTCGGCCACGTGCCCATCTTCGACAATGAAGTGATTTGTCACTGCGGCAAGAAAGGTTGTCTGGAAACGGAAGCTTCGGGCTGGGCCTTGACGCGATTGTTTCAGGAAAAAATACGCGAAGGGTCTACGTCGGTTCTGACCCGTACGGGGTTGCAGCCGGATCAGATTCAAATGCAGGACATTATTCAGGCGGCCAAAAATGACGATGTACTGGCCATCGAACTCATGGCTCAACTGGGCGAGAACATCGGGCGGGGCATTGCCTTTCTGATCAATGTCTTTAACCCGGAACTGATCATTCTTGGTGGCAGTTTGGCCACCACGCAGGATTACATCTACTTACCCATCAAAACGGCCATTAACAAATACTCCCTGAGTCTGGTCAACAATGATACGCAGGTGAAAATGTCGAAATTGGGCGAGCACGCGGGTATTGTAGGTGCCTGTCTACTGGTTCGTGACCGACTACTTTCGTTGGTTTAGCTTATTCCATCGTTCGATACAACAAACTACGAAAAAAGGCCAGCCCTCGGCAGAAGGCTGGCCTTTTTCGTAGTCTAGCAACCATTAACGTTCCATCAACATCCAGTCGAGGTAAAAGAGCTCTTGCTTGGGTGCTGCTTCTGGATTTCTGAAAACCAGGTACAGATCGTGAAAGCCTTTGGCTGGCTGAATGGGCGTTTGTACTTCTTTCCATTCGTTTCGTACGTTGGCTTTCCCGGCTGGTAGTGTGACCCGACCGATTAGAGGACCGTTTACCCCATCCTGCCGAATCTCCACCTGACCGCCTTCGCCGTAGGACAGGAACCGAAGTTTGATCTGCCGAATGCCGACTAAATCCAGGTGATGAAAGGCCACATACGTCTGATCGTAAATCTTCCGGATGTACGATTGGTAGCCATTGTTGGCCGTAGCAATGACGACGCCAACCGTACCCCGATCATTGTCTTCCAGCTGAAGCAATGGGTTACGCAAAACCAGATGTTCGCGACTCGTCAACGGTTCAATCCCGTGAGCACCCCGGTCAGTGTAACGAGCCAGCAGTACGTAGGCACCGTCCGGATTTTTGGCAGAATGCTGATTGAGAGACAAGGTACCCGACAGCGGTAAAGTCTTCGTTTTCTGATTTAACGAAAGAATATAGCGAACCATCTCCTGAGCATCGGCAGCGGACAAATCGGGGTGCGAACTCATCGCGTACTTACCCCAAACGCCGCTACCGCCCTTGATGACTTTCTGAGCCAGCCGATCAACGGCATCGTCCTTGTACTTCCCGGCAATGGCCTGCAAGTTTGGTCCGATGGAAGCCGTCGCCAGGGCATGACAGGATTTGCAGTCGGAAGCCAGAAACAGTTTTTCGCCTTTCACCTGAGCGGTTGGAGTATGCGAATTTCCTGACAAAACGCTGGCCAGGTCCTTTCCGTAGTCCAGGTACGTAAACGAAAGCTTCGTCTGGGCCGGATCAATCTTCTGGTCTTCGCGGTCGGTGATCCGTACCTCATAGTTCAGTCGCGAATGATCCCAGTAAAAACTCCGGTTGCTCGTCGAAAGAATTTCAACCTTCGGCGGCGTATTACCTACCTTAATGGTAACCGTAGCCGTACCTTTTCCACCCTGCGAATCAATGGCCGTGAGCGTAACGGGATAGACGCCGGGCTTCTCGAAAGTCGGGGATACCTCCGTACCTTTCAGCGTTTGTTTGCCCACCTGCCACTCAAATGTGAGCTGATCACCGGGGTCGTAATCTTTGGAACGAGCCGCGGATAAATGTACCTTCAACGGAGCCGCTCCGTAGCGGTGATCCACCTGAATATCCGCCACGGGGTTGCGATTACCTTCCGCGTACTCGATCCGGTACAGACCCGCGTCGGCATTGTTGGCAAACCAGTTGGTACCATAAGCGAGTAAATAAATG
>NZ_NMPS01000120.1:0-95778 GCF_002261125.1 Siphonobacter sp. BAB-5385
GGAGAGGTCCAGCCTGGAAGGCTCATGGGCTACTAGCTTGCTAGTAAGGAGGATGATAGCCAGTATGGGTTAAGAAAGTCTGTCTGGGTTACCACCATCTTTCAACACGTTGAAAGAATAAAGCCTTTTATATTTACGGCTCTAACCTCTTCCGTATGCTTAAGAAAGGATTGCCGTTAACTCTTTTTCTGTTTTTTCAAGTACTCTGTCTCGCTGCTCAGTCTTCTTTGGTTTGGTGGAATCCCGCCCGCCATGCGTTTCCCGTCATCGAGGGACAAGCCTGGAATCAGGAACTACAGCAACCCTATGACCGATTGCCGGGCCGGGCTGAAAAGCAGGTACGCCCGGCCGTATGGAATCTGTCGCGTCAATCGGCAGGACTGTTCATTCGCTTCAAATCCAACAGTGATCAGATTACCATTCGTTACCAGATCAAAGGCAATCAGGCCTTGCCGCACATACCTGCCACGGGTGTAAGTGGTGTCGATTTGTACGCTCGCAGTCCCCACGGCGATTTCTGGTGGTGCAATGGGAAGTACGCTTTTGGTGATACGATTACGTATCGGTACACCAGCTTGCAAACGAGTGAAAAAGGCCAGGAGTATCGTCTGTATTTGCCGTTGTATACGTCGGTTCAGTGGCTGGAAATTGGAATACCGGAAGGAAAAACACTCACACCACTGGCTTTGCGTCCTGAAAAACCGATTGTCGTTTACGGAACTTCGATTGCTCAGGGAGCCTGTGCCTCCCGACCGGGCATGGCCTGGACGGCCCAGCTGGAACGGCAAATGGATCACCCCTTACTGAACCTGGGATTTTCCGGCAATGGAAAACTGGAACCCGAACTGATCAACCTGATTAGTGAAATCGATGCTCGCCTCTACGTACTCGACTGCCTACCGAATCTGATTAGTACGACCGATGTAAAACCAGCGGAAGTCAAAAAGCGAATTCTCCAGTCCGTTCGTACGCTCCGACAAAAACGACCGACCGTACCCATTTTACTCGTCGAACACGCGGGGTATACGGATGGGTTCAGCAATCCCGTACGGGCCGCTTTGGTGACGGAAGTGAATATTATCATGCAGGAGGCGTACGCGGAGTTGAAGGCGGAAATAAAAGGTTCGGTGTACCTGCTCACGAAAACCGCCCTGAACCTGAGTCCCGATGCCATGGTAGATGGCACACACCCCTCGGATCTGGGCATGCAGCAGTACGCCCAGGCCTACGAACGGATCATCCGGTCCATCCTGAACGAACCCGTGGGCACCCTTTCTACGACGATTCCCAAAAGTCAGTCCCGGGATTTTTACGACTTCGAAACGCGTCACCGTGACGTGCTAAACCGGTTGAAAACCTACCCGCCGCGAATCGTTTTTCTGGGCAACTCCATTACGCACTTCTGGGGCGGCGAGCCCAAAACTAAAATCGTGCAGGGAGCTTCGAGTTGGAATCGGCTGATGGAGCCACGAAAAGTGCAGAACCTTGGCTTCGGCTGGGATCGGATCGAAAACGTACTCTGGCGGGTATATCACGGGCAACTCGACGGTTATCAGGCCAAACAGGTACTGGTAATGATCGGAACCAACAATCTGGAAGGAAATACGGATGAGGAAATCGCCGACGGACTGGTTTTTCTGATGAAAGCCATTCAAAGTCGACAGCCACAGGCCGAATTAGTATGGATCGGCATTTTGCCCCGGCGAGGTCAGGAAGAACGCGTACATCGCCTCAATCAGCACTTTGCCCAGCGGTCGGGGGAACTCAATATCCGCTTCCTGCAACCCGGTACCAATCTGCTACAGCAAGATGGAAAAATCAACGAAGCTTGGTTTACCGATGGGTTACACCCCAACGAACAGGGCTACGAACGGCTGGCCGAAAAACTCGAACCGTTTTTAGTGGGCCGTTAGATGGTTTCGTCCTTTTGGCAAATGAGTCGTCTCACGAAAGCAACGTTTCCTGAGACGACTCATTTTATCTGTAATCTAATTCCCCAGGGTAATTAGTACGGGTAGCTGCCTAAAGCTAGACTTAACCATGAGGCGAGTCAATTTCCAGCTTGTATCCTCTGCCGTGACTATTCACAATTCGTACCGTGGAAGCGGGTTGTAGCTTTTTTCGCAGTCGGGATACAAATACATCCAGGCTACGCCCTACGAATACGCCTTCGTCTTCCCAGACTTGTTTCATAAGCTGACTCCGATCAATTACCGTATTGGGAGCACCAACGAATACGTTCAGTAGTTTGGACTCTTTGGCCGAAAGCTCAATGCGTTCATCACCCAACCGTAGCACCTGCGTTTCGCGGCAAAAGGTAAGCGGCCCCAAGTGGACTAACGTCGTGGGTGTTATAGATTTGGCCGGAGCAGGCCTTTTTCGTTTAAATAAACGCCAGCCGAACCCAACCAGTAAAACTGGTAGAAGAAGCCAGGCAAACTTGATCGCACTAATCACTGAGGCTATCTGAACGGGCGGGTCCGCAAACTGGATTTGGATGCTATAGTCCCCTCGGGGCGGCGTTCGGGTTAAACAGGCAATCGATTTCCGATGCAGCGGTTGATGGACTTCGTAGCTATACACTACGGTGTTTGACTGCTCTTGTCTGACTTCTACCAGATAATCCAGTTCTGGTACATGACGTTGGATGATCTCAACCAGGGAAGCGGGTGTAAATGCAAAGGAACGCTTAAACCGGATCAAGAACGTATGATTATCCACTTGTTCAATGGGCAATACCCAGGAAGTAGAATCGCCCGACGCCAGCAGTACTTCGTGACCGATCTTCCGCATGGTCACCAGCATCTTTCCCCCCTCGCTGTAACCAGGCAGACGGATAAATAGCAGTAGTAACAGGGTAAGGATTGCGTGTCTCATCAATCAAAAATAGGCCTCAATAGGGGATGAATTTCAGGTTTTACATTTCGTTAACACTTTTTTACAGGCGATTTACGCTCGTCACATCCGCACCCGCTAGGTTTGACAGAACTGAATACAAAAATTAGGTTCTGTTCGCTCGGTATGAAGGAATGACGTACCGAACTACTAGTTAAAAAAATGATGTACTACTCCCGCGTATATGCTCTATTCTTACTCGCTGTTTTGCTCATTTCCTGTGGACAAAATCAAAAAAGAGTAGATGGTATCAAGTCCGAAATCAAAGACACCGTCACGGCCTACGGACCTACTACCATGGTTCGTAACGTAAAAAAGGGCAGAAACGGCACCATTCTGATTGCGGCTTCATGGGGCGGTGTGTTTCGGTACGATCCCAAACGGGCCTTTGAAAAACGGTTTACAAATCTCACCACTAAGATAGGCTCACACCGGTTCTGGGATGTCCTGGAAGATCGGCAGGGAAACCTCTGGTTCGCTTCCACCGATGCAGGGGTGTATCGATTTAATGGAAAATCTTTTCAGCATTTCACCACCGACGAAGGGCTTGCCAATAACGCAGTTATGGCGGTGTATGAAGATAAAGCTGGCATCCTCTGGTTCGCTACGGGAGGAGGCGTAAGTCGTTATGATCCCAGCCAGCCCGAAGGGAAATCGTTCCGAAATTTTACTACGAAAGAAGGACTTCCCAGTAACCATATCACAACGATCTTAGAAGACAGAACCGGGAAAATATGGATCGGTACCCGAGGCGAGACCTGTGTTTACGATGGAAAAACATTTACCGTGCCCAGAACGAAAGAAGGAAAAGCCTTTACTAACGTTTGGGGGATCACGGAGGATAAACAGGGTCATATTTGGTTCGGGGCAACAATCATCAAAGCGAAAAAAGGCGATACGCTGGTTGTTACCACTGGTCTTTGGCACTATGATGGCAGCACCTTTACCAAAATAAATCAGCGGGGTGCCTCGGCGATTATCGAAGATAGAAAAGGAAATCTCTGGACGACCGGTGACGTACAGCCCAATGGGGTCGGAGCCTGGAAATTGCTTCGGTATGATCAGAAGTCCCTATCCAGTCAAAATCCCACCGTAACCGAAATCATGTCCCTGGGAAAAATGCTTTGTGGCATCCTGGAAGCTGAGGATGGAAGTATCTGGTTTGGATCGATACATGGAGTGTATCGGTATGACGGAAAAACTATTACGGATTTTAAAGATAAAGCACCTCAGGACTCGTTGAAAAAGCTTCATCAGTAATAAAGTCCAACGAAACGAGTAGCTTCAAATCCTTGCAATCGTCAGCTGACAACCATCATTGGTACCGATAGGGGTAAGGCGATTTTCCCGAATCGATGACGTATCCCAGGCATGCGTGGAATCCATAATTAATTTTCTTTTACGTAATTCAGGAAAAATGGTTCAAATGACGAATTTTGTGCGTTTTTGTAGAAATACGCCGTATGAAAAAGGTATTAGTTCTTCTTTTGCTTAGTCTGAGTATTCAACTACACGCTCAGCGGGGAAGCCTCCGCGAAAGTCTTTCCCTGTCCAGTACAACGTTGGGCCGTCCGGTGCAGTATAGTTTGTTTTTGCCCGAGGGGTACGAAGCAGGCAATCG
Source organism: Siphonobacter sp. BAB-5385 (assembly GCF_002261125.1). Classification (NCBI taxonomy): domain Bacteria; kingdom Pseudomonadati; phylum Bacteroidota; class Cytophagia; order Cytophagales; family Cytophagaceae; genus Siphonobacter; species Siphonobacter sp. BAB-5385. The sequence continues at coordinate 4,517 of NZ_NMPS01000120.1, forward strand.
AAAATATCCGGTCTTATACCTATTGCACGGTTTCGGCGATGACGAAACGGGCTGGACGCAGATGGGCGACGTGGAAACGATTGCCAGTCAGGCGATGGCTTCCGGACAAGTTCCACCCATGATCATCGTGATGCCCGATGCCGGAAAAAGCTGGTACGTGAACAGTGCGGATGGCAAGAACCGCTACGAAGATTTCTTTGTAAACGAGCTGATTCCCCACATTGATTCTACCTATCGAACCCGTACGGACAAACAGTTTCGGGCCATTGCGGGCCTGTCAATGGGCGGATACGGTACCTTATTGCTGGCCAGCAAACACACCGAACTTTTCTCGGCGGCGGCTCCGCTGAGTGCGGCGGTTTTCACGGATGCCGAGGTAGTGTCCATGCCCGAAGCCGACTGGAAACGCCGCTTTACCAACGTATACCCTACACAGCAAAAAGGGAAAGAGCGATTGAGCAAGGACTGGAATCAGAATTCCATTTTTAAAATCCTGGAAACTACGTCGCCTGACGCACTAAAATCCGTTCGCTTTTACGTAGATTGCGGCGATGACGATCACCTGATCAAAGGCAATATGAGTCTGCACGCGACGATGCTGGATCGAAATATTCCGCATCAGTTTCGGGTTCGCGATGGCGGCCACACCTGGATTTACTGGCGAACGGCTTTACCGGAAGTACTAAACTTTGTCAGTCAGGGTTTTCACTAACAAACCGTCACCGTACCATTAACGTATATCGATTATGGTTGCTTTAGAAACCGTAATCATACATTCCTCAAACAAATTCTGATTTAACGCTACCCGTATTCCTAAAAGTCGTTTATTTACCCCCATGAACACGATCAAGTCCCTGAGTCTGACGATCCGGTACGCCCTACTCGTGCTATTTAGCGTACTGACATTAACCGCACAGGCTCAGCCGTTTAAAGTCATCGCTTTTTATACCGCCAAAAACGATCCTGCCCATATCAGCTTTGTGCACGAAGCCAACCGCTGGTTTGCCAAAGCAGCCAAACAACACGCGTTACGTACGATTCGACCAGCAACTGGGCCAACCTTAATGCTGGTTTTCTGGCTAATTATAAGGTAGTGATTTTCCTGGATACCCGTCCGGAAGCCCCCGCTCAGCGAAAGGCTTTTCAGACGTACATAGAAAAAGGCGGAGCCTGGCTCGGCTTTCACTTTTCGGCCTTTGCTCTAACACCCTCGAAATACCCTCAGAACTGGCCCTGGTACCACCAGCAGTTTTTAGGTTCGGGTGAATACAAAAGCAATACCTGGGGTCCCACGGAAGCTGTATTACGCGTAGAAAATGCGGAACATCCGGCGACTAAAAACCTGCCTAAAACCTTTACCTCCTCGCCCAACGAGTGGTATAGCTGGAAAAATGATTTGCGGAAAAATCCAAACATTCAGATTTTACTTTCCATCGATCCGGAAAGCTTTCCCTTAGGAACGGGCCCGAAACCCAATGAAATCTGGAAAAGCGGCTATTATCCGGTCGTGTGGACAAACAAGAAATACAAAATGCTCTACGTCAACATGGGCCATAACGACCTGGATTACGAGCACAAAACCAACGAAGAACTTTCCTTCACGTTCGAAAACGAAATTCAGAATCAGCTCATCCTGGATGGGTTATTCTGGTTGGGCGGACGGACGAAATAGAATACCGATCCACAAAAAAGGGCCTTCGTACGAAGGCCCTTTTTTATTAGTCGATTATAGTGAAGTAATGCAGGCCAGGCATTCGTTGAGATGCTTAGCGGTTCGGAAATTAGGGTGTTCCAGCTTATGTTCAATCTGTTCGTGTAACCAGGTAGTATGGTAAGGAACGTGAATGGCTTGCCCACCAATGTTCAGCACGGGTAGTACATCCGATTTAATCGAATTGCCAATCATCATAAACTCCTCGGGCTTAATATCTAGGTGCTTGATTAGTTTCAGGTAATCGGCCTCCTTCTTGTCACTCATGATTTCGATGTGGTGAAAGAAATGCTCCAGTCCGGACTTTTTAAGTTTCCGTTCCTGATCCAGCAAATCCCCCTTCGTGGCTACGACCAATCGGTAGGAATCTTTGAGCAAGGACAACGTCTGCTGCACGCCGTCCAGCAATTCGATGGGCTTTTGTAACAATTCTTTGCCGTATTCAATGGCTTTGGCGATCACTTCGGGTCGGACGTTGTAATCCGTAACCGTCAGTGCCGTCTCAATCATTGCCAGCATGAAGCCTTTCACGCCATAGCCGTAGATCGCAAGATTGGCAATTTCAGTTTTGAAAAGCTCCTGGGAAACGGTGTGATGCGGCAGAAAATCTTCCAGTAACGCACAGAATTTTCGTTCGGTTTCCTGAAAGTACGGTTCGTTTACCCAGAGGGTGTCGTCGGCATCGAAGGCAATTACTTTTAATGACATGGCAATACGGGTAACAAGAAGGTTATAATCGATTCAAAAATAAACGGATGCCACACCAGAAAAAAATCGGGGCTCATCCGTTCACGGATGAGCCCCGATTCCGATTATTTCCGAGCGGGTTTCGTTGACATGTAGAAGGTGAGTTTTCCACCTTTCAGCACATCCGCGTGGCTAAGTTGCCAGTTAGTAACGGGCTTGCCGTTTAGCAATACTTTCTCTACGTATACGTGTTTGTCGCTCTGGTTGATGGCTTCAATGGTAAAGGTCTGTCCGTTTTCCAGTTGAATTTTGGCATTTTTCACCAGCGGGCTACCAATCGAATACACATCCGATCCCGGAGCGACGGGGTAGAAACCCATCGACGAGAACAGGTACCAGGCACTCATCTGACCGCAGTCGTCGTTTCCGCCGAGTCCGTCGGATGTGGGCTTGTACTGCATGTTCAGAATCATCCGTACGCGGGCCTGCGTCTTCCAGGGCTGTCCGGCCCAGTTGTACAGATAAGCCACGTGGTGAGCGGGTTCATTGCCGTGAATGTATCCACCAATAATTCCTTCGCGGGTGATGTCTTCCGTTTCGGCGAAAAACTGATCGGGCAGGCGCATGGAAAACAGCGTATCGAGTCGGGCCGCGAAGATTTTCGCCCCACCCATAGCCTGCATCAGAGCCTGCGGGTCCTGGGGTACGAAGAAGCTGAAATTCCAGCTATTACCTTCAATGAATCCCTGTCCGTGCGTACTGAGCAGATCAAAGTCTTTTTTAAAGGAACCATCCGCCAGCCGGGGACGCATGAACCGGATCGAACTGTCAAAGACGTTTTTCCAATTCTGAGCACGTTTCTGATACGTTTCGTACACATCCGTTCGTCCGAGTTTCTTGGCTAGCTGAGCAATAGCCCAGTCGTCGTAGGCGTACTCCAGCGTGTTTGATACGGAAGTACCGTTTTGTTCCGCCGGAATATACCCCCGGTCGATATAGACTCCAATGCCTTCGTAATCGCGGTGATTAGATGTAGCGATACAGGCCTCCAGGGCTTTCATGGGATCACCCTTGTACACGCCTTTGATGATGGCATCGGCCAGTACCGAAACGCTGTGGTACCCGCTCATGCACCAGTTGTCGTTGGCGTAGTGCGACCAGACGGGCAGCATTTTTAAGGTGCTTTGGTCGTAGTGCTTCATCATTGAAGCCACCATGTCGTTGTTACGACCGGGCTGCATCAAATTGAAGAAGGGGTGCAACGCCCGATAGGTATCCCACAAAGAAAAAGTCGTGTAGTTGGTGAAGCCTTCGGCTTTATGAACATCCTGATCGAGGCCTTTGTACTGGCCATTAACATCCATGTAAACCGTCGGGTTAATGAAGGTGTGGTACAGTGACGTATAGAAATTGATTTTTTCGTTTTCCGAAGCTTCGATCTGGATTTTATTCAGTTCCTGATTCCACTGCAACTGAGCCTGTTTTTTGTACCCATCAAAATTCCAGTGAGTCGCTTCCGCCCGCATGTTTTCCAGGGCATTTTGCTGACTAACGGGCGAGAGAGCCATTTTCACCTTGATCTTTTCACCTTCCTGGGTATCAAAGTCGAAATGCATGCGGAGCTTCTTTCCGGCGATTTCGGGGAAATTATGGTTCTGATCAAACTTCCGCCAGAAGCCCCGGTACACCTGTGGCTTGTCGAAGTTCTGCTGACCGTACGATTTGAAAGGCTTGGAGAAGGTCATGGCGAAATATTCGGTCCGGGTACGAGCCCAGCCGTTGGTTTGACGGTATCCCGTTACCAGCGTATCGTTCACCACCCGAATGTAAGTCCAGACTACTTTTTCGTCGTAGTTATAAATCCCCGCCATCATGTCCAGAATGATGTGTGAAGCGTCCGATTTTGGAAACGTATATTGATGTACGCCCACGCGGTTGGTGGCGGTCAATTCGGCCAGAATGTTGTCATCATCCAGCTTCACCCGGTAGTATCCGGCCTCGGCTACTTCATTGTCGTGAGAGAAGGCCGAACGAAAACCCGTTTTGGTATTGGAAGCCACGCCGGGATTCAGCTGAAGGCGTCCCTGCGTAGGCATCACCAGAAAATCGCCCAAATCCGAGTGACCCGTACCACTGAAATGCGTATGGCTGAAACCCACAATGGTTTTGTCTTCGTACTTGTAGCCCGCACAATATCGATACACATCACCATTATACTTACCGTTGCGTTCGTAAGAATGGTATCCGTATCCGGACTAAGCTGGACGGCTCCGAAGGGAACCGTAGCTCCCGGAAAGGTATGGCCCATTTTCTCGGTACCAATCAGGGGGCGAACGTAGGGCACCAGATTCTGTTGAGCGTAGGAAAGAAAGAAGAGGAGTTGAAATGCAAGGGTCAATAAACCTTTCATCGAGCTTTTTTTGCACGAATATACGTCTGAATCAGATTCAGGTACGTAGAAAGGCTAAAAGGGATGGTTATTAAGAATGCAAGGCACCCTTTTTCCCGTGAGTTGAGCTAAAAAATTGGCATTCTTTTTTATTGCTTTCTTGCGGAGTCTAAACTATTACTTCAGCCACCTATGAAAAAGTTTTTTCGGGAAAACGGATTGTCGTTAATCCTGGCCCTTATTACTCTCCTTACCTTATTGGCTCACCTGCTTACGGGATGGCAGGATTTAAATAATGAACGACAGGATTTCGGTCAAAACCCACTTACGCTGGGTGAGTACTTCGGCAGTGGCCATTGCATAGAATCGGTTTTTGAAAACTGGGAAAGCGAATTCCTTCAGATGGCCTTGTACGTATTGTTGACGGTATCGCTGTACCAAAAGGGCTCGTCCGAATCCAAAAGCCTGACCGAAGAGGAAGAAGTAGACCGCGAACCTTCGCCGACCCGTGCAGGAGCACCCTGGCCCGTCCGGAAAGGGGGCTGGGTAGTCAAGTTATATCAGAATTCCCTGAGTCTGGCTTTTTTCGTACTCTTTGGACTATCGTTTGTGTTACACGCCATTGGTGGGGTACAGGCCCACAATGAAGAGCAGCAGCTACAGGGGAAAGCCGACTTTATGAGCTTAGGTGAATTTCTGGGATCGAGTGAGTTCTGGTTTCAATCGTTTCAGAACTGGCAGAGTGAGTTCCTATCGGTATTTTCTATCGTAGTCCTGTCCATCTTCCTACGGCAAAAAGGCTCACCTGAATCAAAACCCGTTGATGCTCCGCATCAGGAGACGGGCAATTAACAGGCCTGCGAAGACGTCGTTTTGATGGGGAAACACCGGGCCATGGCCAGCATAAATAGGGCCATACAGGTTAAGCCAATGGCGGTAGTCATTTGAATCCACTGCCCGCCGGGAAAAGCTTGTAGTGATTTGATGAGGTCGTCCATGTTCATGACCCAGTGCGGATTTTCTTTCCAGGCCCCTTTAATCAGGTACCAGCTCGTAGAGGCCAGTATGCCACCCACGGTCAGGAAGCCCACCAGATTACACACCCAAAGAAAGCCATGGAGCCACTTAGGGAAAGCCTCTTTATTTAGACTCTTGTAGACAGTGCCTGAAATGCCTTTGTACATCTGTAATCCCGCCCAGAGCATCAGAAAAACACCCACGAGGATAATGAGCCAGTCCCCGCCCTTGACCATTAGTAGCTTGGAAACCCAAAGCTGCTTCTGATTTTGATCATCCGCATGTCCCATTAAAAGTTTTACTGCCGTTATACCCAGACTTGTATACGTAAGACCGCTGAGGAAATAATTTAACCGATAAATCCACCCTAGTACACCTTTGCCCTTCTTATACGGATCAAAATAAATTTCAGCCATCCGCCAGACGGTATGCCCCGCTAAGGATAGGGCCATTAAGACTAACACTACGGCTCCCACGTCGGTTTTGATGAATTCCTGCAAAACGGCTTTTCGTCCGGGATCCGGGCCTCGTTGCCCCAGAGCAAATTGGATGGCAAAGAAAGCGACGCAACCGTATAAAATTCCTTTGGTTAAATAACTAAGTCGGGTTAAACTGGCAACGGTTTGTTCCCAGGTACGCGGACTCGTTTTCGTTTGGGCAATGGCTTCCATGCTTCGGGTTTAAAGTTCACTAGACCCAAAAAAGGCTAACTCGATCGGTTAGCCTTTTTTGAGTTAATCCTGTATTGCATTTGCAGGCTGTTAAAGATTACGAGACACCCCACGTTCATCCGTATTTAGCGTATCGACGTCTACTTCCGTATGACGGACCGTATCACGGACGGTTTCTACGTGTTCATCCACTTCTTTGCCTAAGGTAACTTCTTCCACGACCCGGGCTTCTTTCGAAACAACGGGTACTTCGGCGTGTTCAACCACATCGATCTGGCCTTCCTGGAACGTTGCAAAATCCGCATCAGTAGCCGGACGGTCCACGGGGGTACGGTTTACTACCACGCGTTCCTGACGCAGACGGACGTTTTCTTCAACCGGTCGCTCCACGATACGGCTGCGGAGGCGGGCTCCACCCGTTTCAATGCTACGTTTGCCTACCTGCAGATTCTCTTCAATGACCTTGGCAGAAGCGGCCTGGTTGTCGGCAGTAAATTCATCCCTCACAATGTCAGCGTTTGAATGAGGCTGTAAGGGATCAACCGTTAATGAATCTTCCGTAGGTTGATAGTCAGCCGGGTAGGGCGTTGAACCGGTAGCCGTAGTGGCTACGTAGCCATATTCGTTGGCTTTTTCGTCGATATCCACGGCTCCGTGTTCATCCAGAATATCCGAAGCCAGACGAGCCTGTACATCCGATGCATTGTGTACCGTGACAATCGAACCCCGACGGGCTACGTGTGAATATTTGTCGGCATCATCGGTATCGCTACCAAAAAGCGATTTGAAGAAATTACCGATGCCTGTGTCATTATCGCTTTCGTGTGCGGTAGTCGTAGCGTCTACGCTACCCGTAGCTGAAGCGGAGATATCTACGTTTTCTTCTGAAAATCCGCGTTGGATGAGTTGAGCAGCAGCCGTTTGTGCTTGCAGGGCCGTATCAAACAGGCCAATAACAGTCTTTGACATGATTCTTACATTTGGGTTGTGATGGAATTTTTTACCGATGAATACGAAACCTATGCTTCCGGACCAGTACTACGTGTAATTACAATTTCTTCCTGCCGCAGCATAACGGGCTGGTGAGTAGTAGTCTGTACTTCTTCTTTGGTGATACGAACTTCTTCCACCAGTACCAGGCGTTTAACAAGGATTTCCTTGACGACCGGCACGATCATGGTTTCACCTTCGTACCGTACCGCTGGAGGCGTATCAATGTATTGGTTGATGGGTACGCGTTCTACCTTTACTTGTTGCTGCGTAAGGGGAAGTTCCACAAGTTCTTCGCGTTCGTGCACACGTTTACTTACGGTTACTCGACCCGTTTCTTCCAGCTGTGTATCAACCTTCAGCTGTTCTTCGATTACCGGCAAAACCACGGGACGCGGGCCGGATTCATTCGTTACGGAAGGATTAGTGTTCGTATTCATCAGGTCTATCAGGGGTAAAATTCGTTCCATTAGCCTTCGTAGGAGACTATACGTTCAATTTTAAGAAATTAACACCCCAAATGTTACCGTCTTAGGGAGCGGGCTTCACAGCCCGAAAGAAATTTCGGTAAAACATTTAGTATCAGCCATGTTTCGCTAGTGTCAGACCAAACGTTTCGAACGTTGGTACTTTTTACTCAGGATACTGGGACGCGGGGGTGAGGCACTGATCAACCCTGTAGCCCGCCTAGAGGAAACCTTTCTACACATTCTCATTTATGAGGCTTTGAAAGGGTCACTGATGGTCTGAAATGCCTATTGGATGCGGCTGGCTACACTTTTTAGCATACTCATTTACAGTGACTTGGGCAGTAAACGTAAAGTAGGATTTTATGCTTAGTGTACTTCTTCTAAATGCATAAATCACACTACACAATTACCAACGGTCTATAGCGTATAGCCATTCCAATAATTTTAAACGTATGAAACTTCAAGAAAAAGAAGTTGCTTCCACTGCCTCTTCGACGACCACCTGGACCGAACCTATTGGTACGACCGTTACTCCACCGACCTCTGTCAATCCAAAAAATTTAGTGTGCTTCTCCCATTTGCGTTGGAATTTCGTTTACCAGCGACCCCAACATTTACTAAGCCGTGCCAGTAAGGAATGGCAGGTGTGGTTTCTGGAAGAACCTGTATTTAAAGAGGGACCCATTCGGCTGGAAAAACACGAAATACAATCCCAGCTCTGTGTACTCGTACCCTGTATGCCGCACGGCTTAAAGCCAGAGGAAGTAATCGCTCAGCAAAAACGATTGATTGACGAGTTCATCGCCAGCGAAGGTATCTCTTCTTACGTAGCCTGGTACTACACACCCATGGCCCTTGCTTTCAGTCCCGAAGTTGCCCCGGAACTTACGGTTTACGATTGCATGGATGAGTTAAGTGCCTTTCTGGGGGCTCCCCGCCAACTGATTGATCTGGAACAACGGTTGATTGAGCAGGCGGACGTGGTATTTACGGGCGGCCATAGTTTGTACGAGGCTAAACGCGATAAGCACGCACATACCTACGCGTTCCCCAGCAGTATTGATTTTCTCCACTTCAGTCAGTCTCGTAAACCACAACCCGATCCGGACGATCAGCGGCAATTTGCCCACCCCCGTATCGGTTTTTGTGGCGTGATTGACGAACGATTCGATATTGAATTAGTTAGAGAACTGGCTCAGCGTCGCCCCGACTGGCAATTCATTTTCCTGGGACCCGTCGTGAAAATCAATCCGGCGAGTTTGCCGAAGGCTCCCAATGTCCATTATTTGGGTATGAAGTCGTATCAGGAAATTCCCCGGTACTTTGCTCACTGGGATGCGGCCATTTTACCCTTTGCGATTTGCCCGGCTACGCGATACATCAGTCCCACCAAAACGCCGGAATATCTGGCCTCGGGCTTACCCGTTGTTTCCACGCCGATTCACGACGTAATTCGAAACTACGGAAGCCGCAACTGGGTACACATTGCCGATACTGCCGAACGCTTTGAAGCGGCCCTGGAGCAGGCTCTGGCCGACAAAGGCATGACGCATCGGAAAGAAGTAGATACCTTTTTGAATGAAAATTCCTGGGATCGGGTTTGGAACGAAATGGCAGGTTTGATGAAGCTTCACGCTCAACCTGCCTAAGACAAACGTTTCACCCCTGTTCATGAAACTTTGGCGACGGGGCTATGTAGCAGCTCTTGCCAGGTATAAGGTCACGTGATCGTACTAACCCCACGCTGAATGTTCAGCGTGGGGTTTTATTTGTAAAGGCCTGATCGTTAGAGGTCAGATACAATGAGGTTACAGCAAATGCAATTTTGTATTTAAAATTTTCAGGGCCTCGTAGGGGGAAGTCTGGACTGAACTGTCCTAGTAACGTTCAATCGAGACCATCCATAAAAGCCATGAAAAAGTATGTATTGATTACCGGAGCGAGTTTAGGATTAGGGAAGGCCCTGGCCCTAGAGTTAGCCAGCCAGGGCCGGGACCTAATCCTGGTCGCCCTTTCCCAGGAAGGACTTCCCCAGCTCGCCCAAATGCTTTCCGAGACGTATAGTGTAACCGTACGAACCTACGAAACTAATCTAATGCAGGCGGAGAACATTCGCCAGCTTATTCGCTGGCTGGAAGCTTCCGGATTTCAGGTCGATTTCCTCATTAACAACGCGGGTATTGGTGGCTCGAAAGCGTTCGATACGGCTGAGTTAGAGCAGATCGAAAATATCATTCAGTTGAACGTAACGGGAACGGCACTGCTGACCCGATTGCTATTACCCTTTCTGCTGAAATTTCCCAAGTCCTATATTCTCAATGTTTCCAGTCTGGCGGCGTTTACGCCTATTCCCTACAAAACTGTATATCCGGCATCCAAGGCCTTTATTTATTCGTTTTCCCTTAGCCTGCGGGCGGAGCTGAGTGCGAAAGGGGTACAGGTCAGCGTGTTGCATCCGGGACCGATGCCTACGTCAGCGGAAAACCTGAATCGTTTACAAAAACATGGTTGGCTGGGCCAATGGAGTTGCTTATCCGTCGAAGAGGTCGCCCAGATTGCTTTAAAACAGGTTCGCCGAGGCCAATCGATTATTATTCCCGGTACATTCAATAAAGTAGGGTACTGGGCCGCCCGCTGGATTCCCTGGTCCTGGCGAGAACCCCTTCTGGTATCCATGCTTCGTAAAGAAATCTCCGCATGAAAATTTTACTCACGGGTGCCACGGGACTGCTGGGCAGTCATATTGCCGGGGCTTTGTTACGGCAGGGATACGCCGTAAAGGCTATGTACCGTTCCCTGCCCCAAGCGATCAGTCAGTTACCCTGGTACCATCAGGTAGAGTGGGTGCAGGGACAGATGACTTCGTTGCCGGATCTGGAAAAGGCGGCGTACGATTGTCAGGGAATCGTTCACGCGGCCGCTCGTACGGAGCCGTATCCGTCGAACGTTGAGGCTTATTTTGACGCCAATATTTTAGCTACACGGCAAATTCTGGAAGTAGCCCGTCGCCTGTCCATGCAACGACTGGTGTATGTAAGTACAGCGGCTATTTATCAGCCAGGAACGTATGAGAATCCAGCTACGGAAGAAAGTCCCTTCGCTTTTGACTTGATGCAGTCGGGCTACATTGCCAGCAAGTATCAGGCTCAGCAGGAAGTGCTCGAAGCGGTTGCGGAAGGAGTTCCTATCGTCATCGTGAATCCCACCTTTTTGCTGGGACCCTACGATTTCAAACCCAGCTCGGGAGCATTGATCAGTTATGTATTAAACAATCGACGCGTCTTTTTTCCGGGCAGTGGGGGTAAGAATTTTATCGACGTACGGGACGCGGCGGAGGCTACCGTACAAGCTCTTCAAAAGGGTCGAATTGGGGAAAGTTATTTACTGGCTGCTAGTAACGTACCGTACGAAGTATTTTTTGAAACCGTAGCGAGTCTACTTCCCGAAAAACGCTCCCTGATTCCCATTCCCCGCCAACTCATGCGATCGGCGGGGCGACTAGGGACCTTTGCTGAACGGTTGTTTGGGCATCCGCTGCGACTTAATTACATCAATACCGTACTCGTTACCCAGGACAATTACTACAGTGGTCAGCGAGCCCGGCAGGAACTGGGACTGATGAGTACTCCCTTTCAGGATTCCGTTCGTGATACGATCGATTGGTTTCAACGCGGAATCCTTCGTTAACGCCTTTCAATCGTAAATCCATAAGCCATGAAAACATTCGTTTCTTTTCTCCTCGTACTCGGTTTGATTCTTCACAGTTTCGCTCAGGCCACGACGATCGTTCCCGCCAAAGCGACTTTCTCAGCGAAAACGGCATCGCGGCAATTGTTCTATTTGCAACGCAGTAAAGATGCCAATACGGTAGTCTACGAAGCCAACGAATCGGCGGACCGAAAGTTGAACCCGAGTAAGCCCGTCGAAGTATACTGGATTCGCTACGCCGAGCAGGGCCAACGGGAAGATCTCTCCCGCATCCAATGGCAACTGGCCTACGGCTATACACACCAGCCGATTGCCGGTGAATCCTACGAGGTACGATTGAATGCTTTTCCCGAACGGGTCCTGAAGGTCCAATACCATCAGGGGAAAGCCGTGGCTATGACAACGATTAGTGGGCAGCGGGCCTGTCTGCAAAAAGTCTTCGTACAACTGGATCCCAAAGCCCGGTTGGTACCTAAAGTCAAGTACGTAGAAATGTTCGGCGTGGACCCGGAAAGTGGGCGAGCCGTTTATGAACGCATCATTCCCTAAAATCCCGTAAGTTTTCCGTTTCAGCCCTGAATCCTCAAACCATACGCAGCTATAGGCGGCACTGGCTGCCCATTTCAGTACGGTCACGAATAGGTCGATCTCTGGAAGGATGTCCGACGTAGCAAGAGTATCCGGCAGGCGTTTGCCATCCTTTTTGGCCCTCTTGAGCTGCTGACCGGAAGTAACGTATGGAAAGCAACGTTACTTCCGGTTGCAAATGCGTAGACCGACGTGGAATCCTACCCATCCCTGTACGGAGAAATCCGGGAAAAGGGTATACGCCGAAAACGCGGGTAGGCTATACGTGGGCCGGATTTCATGCCGACTGTCCGCATCAAACGAAGACAGGTTGAACGTTGGTCCTACGGCCAAGGCCAGCCCGCGGCTGATTTTCTTTTCGACAGCCAGCTCAAATCGGCCCAGGAAGCGGCCTTCTTCAAAGTTTTGCCACTGGGCGGGCAGGCGGAAGTTCGTGGTATAATCAACGTTGAGCATCCAACCCTTTTTCAAATCAACGGCTGTTCCGAAGCCGTAACCAAAGCTCCAGGCGGGTCGCGGTTCCGCGTCGAGATTGGAACCTATGGTTAGGATATTGTAGAAGCCCCGATGGCCCGTTTTAAACGTCAGATTGGCCCGACTGGCTTCATTGATGGAAATTTCCAGTCGCCGATACCCGTTTCGATGTACGTAACTGAAGAGGCCATACGGGGCCTTTTCGGCGTATCCGGCCATATTCAGCAAGCCAATCTGATGACCACCCGTGATGTGTCGACTGTAATTCAATGTACTACTGAGTTGCCATCCGTTCAGGTCGCTGGCCGCAATATTCAGAACACCCGCCAATTGGACACCCGTTGCCGGACCTATCCGAATGTTACCCACCCCCGCGACCTGCGTACCCAGACTTTCGCCCCCAATCAGGTTTGCTACGCCACTGAATTGTACGCCGTGATGCAGGCTACCGATCAGTAAGTTTCCAACTCCGGCTAGTTGTACGCCTGAGAGATCGCCCCCTATGATGTTTCCGATTCCCGCACCCTGGAAACCCCGCATATCGCGGCGGATGATGTTGCCCATACCGGCTAGTTGCGTACCTTCCACCCGTTCCCCTACCAGGTTCGCCATACCTGCTACCTGCACACCGTGGACATTGCCGCGTACTACGTTGCCTAAACCCCCAATTTCTACTTCATTCACGCCCAGCGAATAGCCCAGCAGCACGTTATACGACAAATCATTGATGGCCCGGGCACTCAGCGTTGCATTGCTTCCCACAAAAGGAAGTACCGAAACCTGAGTCTGACGGTACAGCGTGTCGCCGGATAGGTTACTATCATGAATGGCGGATTTCGTGGACATCAGCCAGTCGGTAAATCTGTTTTTACTGCGTTTCCAAAGCGATATACGGGATTTCGGTACGGAATCCGGTGAAGTAAGCCGTACCACCTGTGGCGTAGCAACGGTTCGTCGGGTACTGGTGTCGGTTGACTGTCGGATGGGTAAAGGCGGCAGCGTACGGGTGATGACGAACGGAGCCAGACGTATGTTCAGGGTATGACTTTGCCGGGAACGTACCCGGATCGTTTCCCCCACGTAATGCTGTTTCCGGACTTCGAGTAAAAGCTGCGGAAGACTAGTGGGTAGCTTGATCCGGTAAAAGCCGTAGGCGTCGGTAAGTGCGGCGGTGAAGGTCGTTTTTTCGTAGACGGAAACCTGGGCGATTTTGTGGCCCGTGTGTTCGTCGGTGATGTATCCTTCGAGGTAAAAATGTTTGGGCATTTCCTCGGCATCCGGTTCCGGACTGGTCCGCAGGACGATGTGATTACCCCGGGAATGGTACTGAAGGGTGCCTTTGAACAGCTGATTAAGAGCTTCGCGTACACTGACGTTCGTAGCCCGCAGCGTCACCAATCGGTTTTCGGAGATAAGGGCAGAGTGATACGAAAAGTTGAAATTTCCCCGCTGACTAAGCACCTGGAGCACCCGGGGGAGGCGTTCGTTGTGAACATCCAGGGAAACGAGCCGCTCCAGCGGGGGTACTTCCCCCCAGGCCGGCGTACAGCCCCAGGCGACTAGCAGGACAAAAAGCAGGCGAATCATTTTCAGAAGATTGAAGGAAGGCGAAGGCCGGGCTGCTTAAGGCGAGCAACCTGTACCTTCAAAAATGAACTCCGTACCCTGGCGACGAATGGTCAGTCCGTGTGAGTCGGCGATGGCCTGAAGAAGATTTTCCAGCGTATCTTTGGTTCGATCAAACGCGATCGTGGTGGGGCAGTTCCGAAGGGACTCGTTTCCAATCTGTACGTTAGTCTGATACACCTCGTTGATCATCTGTACCACATCGCGGAGCGTAGCGTTATCAAAAACGGCTTTACCCGTTTGATAGGTAAACACATTGGGTTCGAGGCGTTCGGTTTTTTGCATCGTAGCCGCCTGGGCGTCAAACGTGGCCTGTTGATCTTTGACGAGCGTTACTTCCGCATTGTGGGCTTTGAATACAACTTTTCCCGTTCGCACGGCTACCCGTACATTCGGATCATAGGCCCGAACGCTAAACGAGGTACCTACCACCTGCACGGTTGTCTGACTGGCCTGAATACGGAACGGTTTCTCTTTATTGGGCGTAATATCGAAAAAGGCTTCTCCCGTCAATACCACCGAGCGGGAATCGTCGGCAAAGGTTTCGGGGTACTCGAGCTTACTGTTACGATTCAGCCATACTTTGCTGCCATCCGGCAATTCATGTACCGTAGAATGATCCGTAGCCGTAAAAGCCAGTTGGGGTACGGAAGCATTTCGCTGGAGCGTCCAGAATAACCAGCCCAGGCCCACCAGCAGTACCACGGCCGCCGCAATGGAAGTACGCCAGGAGTTGAAGCGACGTATGGGGGTATCGGCTACCGGGGCGGGTTCCTGAATTCGGTTTCGTAATTTTTCCCAGGCCGCATCCGCATCGACGGGCGGGCGGGTTTGGAGGGTTCGGCTCGTTTCCCAGATTTTTTCGAAACGCTGCATTTCCCGTTCGGCATCGGGTTCGCTGAGCCATTGCCGAACCCGCTGGGTCTCTTCCTCATTGGTTTCGCCCGCCAGGTATTTGCCAATGAGCCCATCCTCAATGTGTTCGTGAGAATCGCTATCCATGGCTTAAGCCCGTGTTTTAGAGTACAAGTTAATCATATGCATGAATGCCTAACAGGATAAACAAAGGCAGGTATTCGGCCAGCTCGACGCGTAAGATCCGTAACGCCTTACCAATCTGATTTTCAACCGTTTTTACGGATAAACCCAGCCGATCGGCAATTTCCTGGTACTTCAGTTCTTCAAAGCGGTTCATCGTAAAAATGAGCCGACATTGGTCGGGAAGCCGTTCGATGGCCGCCTGCAGGCGTTCGGACAGTTCGGAAGCCATCAACGCCTGGGCCGGAGCTTCCGAGGCGTTGGCTTCGGCAAACTTGTACTGCTGGTATTCCGCCTGAATGGCAGATGTTTAATGCGATTCAGGCAACGATTGTGTACCGCCCGATACAGATACGATTTCAGGGAGGTTTCAATCGTTAGCGACTGCCGTTTTTCCCAGATCGTTACAAACACGCTTTGCACGATTTCTTCCGCGTCTTCCCAATCTTTGAGAAAGGAAAACCCGTACTGACACAGCGAAGCGTAATAATGCCGGAAGAGCGTTTCATAGGTACGTTCATCGCCCTGCTGAATGGATCGCAGGATGTCCTGATCGGTTAAGGAACGATCTTCTGGTTTTGTAAACGGATTAGACCTACCATTCATTACTGGGCCTTTCGGAGTTATGACAACTGAAAACGGTTGTACCCTACGGATCGAAGAAAAAAAACAGGAATGAAGTCCCCGCGTAGGTAAAACCGGAATTGAGACCAGGATGATTCTCTTGCGAAAACGGTTGCACCCGGTCCGCCAGACGGCATCATCCCCTTTGAAAGGTACGGGAAGAAAACAACTGGCAAACGCTTGATACGAATGAACTGCGTATATCCGGGTTTCGGCGGTAGAGGTCGGGTACTGAATTGCACCCTGCCTCTTACCGTGGTTTATTGTTTTTACGGGTTTTCTTAATGGGTTTACCGTATTTTTTCATCATCTCCTCGGCGTGATTACGCCGCACGTTCACCTTTTGGTTTTTCGCACTTTTTTCGTGAAAAGCGGGTCCAACCGTTTCCTGAGGAGGTAATTTGACCGGTATGATCTTGTGTACGACTTTGGGAATTTCTTCCGAAATAAGATCCTGCGTAATGACGAGGTCCTCGGGCAGGGGACGTTCGGGAATGGGAACCCCCATCAGGTTTTCAATGGCCTGCCGGTATTCCGTTTCTGCGGGGGTGACAAAAGTCAAAGCAACGCCTTTTTGATCCGCCCGGCCCGTACGGCCAATGCGGTGGATATACGTTTCCGGAATTTCAGGTACGTCGAGGTTGATGACGTGGGATACTTCCGAAATATCAAGGCCACGGGCAATCAGATCGGTAGCAATCAGGATGCGTAACTGACCGTCTTTGAAGGCCTGTACGGTATTAAAACGATAATTCTGGGCTTTGTTGGAGTGAATGACGCCGACCTGTTCGGGAAATTGCTCGTCGAGTTGTTCAAACAGACGGTCAGCCAGCGTTTTGGTCGCGATAAACACGAGTACTTTCCGCAAACTTTCATCGTGTTGGAGCAGGTATTCCAGCAGGTTTACTTTCGTTAGAAAGTTAGGGACTGAATAAGCAGACTGTTCGATATTGTCCAGCGGCGTACCAACGGGCGAAGATTCCACGAAAACGGGACTGGTAAAGTGCGTCTGAATCAACGTGTCTACCTCTTCCGTCATGGTGGCGGAGAATAACAGGTTCTGGCGTTTGGCAGGGAGTGAATCGAGGATGGTCGTTAGCTGCGAGCGGAAGCCCAGATTCATCATTTCGTCCACTTCGTCAATCACCAGTCGCTTGATCGTTTTGGTTTTGAGCGTACCCGTTGAAATTAAATCGATCAGGCGGCCGGGCGTTGCTACCAGTACATCCACTTCCTTCTTTAGTTCGGCCACGTGTGTTTTCAAGTTCACGCCCCCGTACACACCCAGTACCGCAAGGGTTTGATATTTGCTTAGCTGCTCGACCGCTTCTACGACCTGCACTACCAGCTCGCGGGTGGGAACCAGAATAAGAAGCTGGGGCAGCCGGTCTTTCGAGAATTGATACAGTCGAAGTAAGGGGAGGAGGTAGGCGAATGTTTTCCCCGTACCCGTTTGTGCCAGCCCGCAAACGTCTTTTCCCGACATCACGACTGAAAAAACCTTCTCCTGGATGGGCGTGGGGGTAGTATAGCCCAGGTCTTCCAGTGCATTTAAAAGCGGTTTGTGCAGGTTTAATTCTTCGAATGTCATGGCTTGTTTACGTTTGTTGGCAGGTCTTTCGCTGCGGATGAAGGTACAAAAGTACGAAAAGCTGGGCAGTAGCCTCCCGGTTAAACGCAAGAAACCCGACTCATAAAGCCGGGTTTCCTGGAGTTGAAAGAGAATTGCTTATTGTTTGCCAAATTCTCCGTCTGCGGTAATCATGACTTCTTCGCTAAGCATGTTAGCGGGAAATTTCGATCCAATACCAAAATCACTACGCTTGATCGTGCCCGTAGCCCGGAAGCCAGCCGCCTGTTTCTTGTTGTTCGGATTCGTAATCGTTCCGCGGTACCACAAATCCAGCGTTACGGGTTTAGTAACGCCATGAAGCGTCAGATTACCCATCAGTTTGTATTTGTCTGCCCCGTCTTTTTTAAGTGAGGTGCTTTTGAAAGTCAGGGTCGGGTACTGGGCAGCGTCGAAGAAATCCGGGGATTTCAGGTGAGCGTCGCGTTTTTCTACACCGGTATTGATGGAAGCCGTCTGGCCCGTGAACTCAAACGTGGCATCGCTAAAATCCTCTTTCGTGGCTGTAACGGTAGCATCAAAATCCGTAAACGCTCCGGATACGGTTGAAATGCCCGTGTGGGTTACGTCAAATTTCAGCTGAGCGTGATTCTTGTCCACCTTCCAGGTAGACTGAGCCATACTGGCAAGTGAGAAAGCCGTGAACAGCAGCGATAAAGCTAGTTTTTTCATTGTATTGGTTTACGTTAGTGCGTGGGCCAAAGGTATAAAAAATCTGAATTAAGCCTGCGGAGCCAATTGAATGTTCGCAATCAATTTGATGTCTTCCCCTAAAGCCAGACCTCCCGTTTCGGTTAATGCGTTGTAAGTCAGGCCAAATTCTTTCCGATTCACCACGCCGGTTACTTCAAAACCAATCTTGGTATTTCCGTACGCGTCCTTCGCAGATCCACCGTATTCAGCGGTTACTTCCACGGGTTTGGTAATGCCTTTCATCGTCAGGTTACCCGTCAGTTTATAAACATCGCCTTTAACTTTCTGGAAAGACGTAGATAGGAAAGAAATGTGGGGATAGGTTTCAGCGTCGAAAAATTCAGCCGATTTCAGGTGCTCGTCGCGTTGGGCCTGATTGGTATCGATGCTGTTCACGTCGAGTGAGAAGTGAATTTCAGCTCCCGAAAAATCGCTGAAGTCATCATTGGTAGTAGCTCCGCCGGTAAAGTTGTTAAATGAACCCGTTACCGTAGAAATCACCAGGTGCTTTACTTTAAACTGAACTTCGGAGTGCAGGGGGTCTACAGCCCATTTCGTAAGCGTTGACATAGAAAGAAAGTTAAAAAATGGATAAAAAAGTTACTATGATATAAAAACTAACACTGTTAACTAAAAAACAAAAAAATTAATTCAGCGATTGGATAAATCCGTTTATTGCATCTTCCAGTACCTGATCGTGCCAGCCATTGGGGCCTTGCTGTGATTCAATCATTTGAATGCTTACTAATCCGTGTAAGATCGACCAGTAAGTATGAAATTTCAGGAAGTCATTCGTTGCCGGATGCTGGCTCTGGGCAATGGCTTCGCCAATAACCTGAAGCAAGACCTGACTAAAAGCCTGCATTTCTTCAACCTGATTGACGGTTTCACAGGCGGGCATACCCATTCCGTACATAAGCTGATAGTAATGCTTGTGCTTGAAAGCAAACTTCGAATACGCCCGGGCCATATCCATGAGCTGCTGCGAGGGTAGGGGAGAAACGGTTCGAGCGGCCTGCAATTCCTGGGTCAGTAGCCCAAAACCTTGTTTGATGAATTCCAGAAGAATCGCTTCTTTGTTATCAAAGTGCTGGTAAATGACCGGAATACTATACTCAATGGCATCCGCAATTTTGCGGATCGAGAGAGCCTGCCAACCTTCCCGTTCCACCAGTTGCCAGGCCGCTAGCAAGATGCTATTCCTGACTTCCTGTTTCTGCCGTATTTTCCGTTCAACAATGCCCAATGACTTTCTGATCAATCTTCTAACACCGTTAACTGAATACAGGTGTATTAAGTTCTATAAATATAGCTGTGCAAGGCAGGCAAAAATGGATAAACTACTTATAATTATTATAACGTTTTATAAACGTTATAATAATTATTTAGACAATTTGCCTTTTATATGTTGTAGTACATTTTAAAGCTTCTACTATTCATTTGCTTATTACGTATAATAAATTGTTTATTACTTCTACCATCATCTGTAGCTATTCCAGAATTTATAAAAAGCTATGATGAGTGTTATTATAACGAAGGCTTGCTTACCGCTGGGGACTAAAAAAGTGTAGGATTGAAATCTTACGCTACGGAATGGGTCAAACCCATGGCTCTTTCTTAGGCTTCTTTTCAATGCCGCTCTTGCCTATCAACCTAATGAATGAAGTTTGATAACTAACTACCTGAGAGATCCCGCAGACTATGGACTCACCTGAGGTCTACTCCAGCAACATAACAGGCAAAAAAACAGATTGGCTCAAAGCGTGAATGGGATAGGAGTAAAGTACATACTTTGTAGTTGAACTATTATTGGAATTACTATTTAACATAACTTAAGTTATATAACACAACTACTAGCTTTTTAATTATCCAATCTAGTGCTCTATAAATTATACGCTAATCATTAATTAAACACCCTACCGCTTTTGTATACGCGAGTGGTACCGACTTACCCTGCAAACTGGCTACCAACGCTTCTTTAAGATAATGTCGTTGCGGAGCCGTGCGATACGAACCCAGTTTGTAAAACTGATCGTCGATGCTTCCCTGATATAATACCTGATTATTGGCCGAAAGCAGGACGACCTCCGGCGTAGTCGTTACTTTATACCGATGCACTAACTGATGCCTGGGATCTAATCGATATGGTAAAGTCAGGTTGTATTCGCTTTGGAAGTGCCTTACCTCAGATTCCTTAAGCTGAGCCGTTGGATACACTAGTTCGAAAGAAACGTCTGTTTTGTATTCTTCGGCTAATTTCTGAACCCTTGGCGTTATTTTCTGACAAATCGGGCATTCCGTATCGGTAAACAGCAGCACCCGTAACTTACCAGCAGACGGCTGGGCCTTGACAGGCCCCAGCACTAGCAGAAAAAAATGAAGTACCCAGACGTACATGACTACAAAAGATTTAAAATATTTTCCATGACGTAAGCATGCGTACCCATCCATTTGGCATTGCCGTCAAGCGTAGTTACTTCAACCCGGATCTTATCCAGAAAAGCTCGCATACAATACATTTCAATGGCTTCCTCAATAGGCTTTGTGATTAACGCACCGGCCTGAGCAAGAATTCCGTCAATGATAATTATTTCAGGATTGAGAATGGTAATGGCAGTCGCCAACCCTTTGCCCAATTGAAATCCCGTATCGTATATCACCTGGCTTACCAGCGGGTCTTTGCTGCGGGCCAGTTCCAGTACGCGATCAATCGTCAACGCCGCTACCTCCTGCTCGGTATACGATTCATTCTGCTTCATTAATTTTTGAATTCGACGTACGACCGCAGGGGCCGAGGTAATTGTATCCAAACAACCGATTTTGCCGCAGTAGCAACGTTGGCCTTCTGCTTCTACCTGAATATGGCCCAGTTCTCCAGCAAAACCCGAAGCTCCCCGAAATACTTCTCCGTTCAGAACGATTCCCAGACCTACCCCCCAGTCGATATTCAGCGAGAACATGTGTTTACTCCCCTGCCCTCTTCCGAAACGACTTTCGCCTAGAACCGTAGCTTTCGTATCATTGATGAGGAAGACCGGAAGTGAAAACTGATGCTTAATCCATTCTTTAAAGGATACTCCTGTGATGTTTAGCTTGGGATAGGTTAAATTCTTGCCCGTTTGTTCATCAATAAGTCCCGGCATGGCAATACCAATAGCCATTACCGTTCCTTCCGGAAAAGGAATAATGGCAAATGTTTCCATCACGAAAGACTTCAGCGTCTCTAAATAGCTTTCAGAATTTTCGAGCGGAACAGGAGCCTCATGTTTGAATACTACTTCGTGTCTGGTATCAATAACCAGCAGACTAAGTCCATGCGTATTGATGTCAAGTACTACCACCCGATGAAAGTCGGGGTTCAGACTATACGCCGTAGGTCTGCGGCCATTGTTACCCGTTACAGTTCCCACGGTTTGAATCCAGTTTTCCTGGACTAACTGCTCTACTAACTCAGTAACGGATGGGACACTGGTATGGACACCTTTGGCTAATTGTGAGAGCGTACAAACCCCTTGCTGGTACACTAACCAAAGGGCTTGCTGAAGCCGTTGCTTCTTTTTGTAGACTACAACAGAGGACTCCTCTACTTCTTCTTCAAACATGGTTGACAGCACTTAATTACTTAAGTATAGACCATTTATGTAAAAAAACTCACTATATTTAATTAGTTATATTTTTTGTTTTTTTATTACAAAAAGTTTTTAAATTATTTATTTAAGTAAAGTACTAAAATGCTTTTCATCTATTATCATTGCAAGACCAATTGCCATAGATTCTATGGCATAGGACAGAATTACGTTTCATTCATTTTTTAACCATTGTTCATGAAACAATTACTACTCCTCATTTTCCTGTTTACTACGAGCCTGGCGGCTTGGGCTCAGACAGGAAGCCTGTCCGGCACTGTCCAGGACGAAAAAGGTGCAGCCGTTCCGGGTGCATCGGTGGTAGTCAAAGGGACTAACACGGGTACGACCAGCGATTCAGAAGGAAAATTCCGTTTGAACGTGACTCAGGCCAATCCTACGCTGGTGGTTTCAGCCATTGGTTATCTGCGTCAGGAAATTGCTGTAGCTAACCAGACGGCAATCACGATTACGTTGCAGGAAGATGCGAAAGCATTGACAGAGGTCATCGTAACCGGCTTCGGCATCAAGCAGGAAGCTCGTAAACTTTCCTACGCTGCTCAGGAAGCTAAAGGCCTTGATTTACAACGGGCCAACTCAGCTAACCTAGTGAACGCTTTGCAGGGTAAAATAGCCGGGGTACAAATCGATCAGGGTTCCGGCGGACCCATGTCCTCTTCCCGGATCCGGATTCGGGGTAACGCTTCGCTGAACTCGAACACCCAACCTTTGTTCGTTATTGACGGGGTGCTGGTTCGTCCGGGTACTACGGGTGCTGATTCCTGGGGTGCCGCTCAGGATTTTGGTAACATCATGAAAAACTTCAATGCTGACAACGTAGAGTCCATGTCGGTACTGAAGGGTGCGGCGGCCAGTGCCTTGTACGGTTCTGAAGCCCTGAATGGTGTAGTATTAATCACAACCAAACAAGGACGTCAGCAAAAAGGTCTTGGGGTGAACTTTAATCATACCACTTCGCTGGAAACGGCTTACCGTTTCGTAGACGTTCAGAACGAATACGGTGCTGGTATTTCTCCCAATTTTGCCAAGGGAGCGGATGGGGTAGATCAGGTTGTAAACAACACTAGCAGCTGGCCGTATTCCTTTGGCCCTAAACTGGATGGACGCATGGTACGTGACCTGGATGGCCGTATGGTACCCTGGGTAGCGAACAATCCGCTTGACTTTTTCCAGACGGGTAAATTCATCAATAATAACCTGTCCGTAGAAGGTGCGAATGACCGTGGATCTTTCCGGGTATCCTACTCTAACCTGTACAACACGACCATCATGCCCGGTGGAGCCGAAATGAAGCGTAACAACTTTAACGTTCGGGCTACTCAAAAATTGGGTAAAGTGTTTAATCTGGACGTTTCGGCAGATTATACCATTAACGACAACTTAAACCCGATCCGTCAGGGCGGTACATTCAACCCCGTATTCCGCTTCGTATACGGTCGTCCGCGTAGCTTTGACATTGATTACTGGGTAAATAACTACGAATCACCAACGGGTGGACGGAAAGTAAACACGGCTGATCCGTACAATATTTCTCCGTTCCTGTGGCAAACGTTCCATTACAATACAACGCGTAATGAGCGAGTTTTCCGTGGTAACATTGATGTAAACATGAATTTTACGCCCTGGCTGACGGGTCTGTTACGGGCGAACCTTCAGAATGAGCAATACAATACGGAAAACAAGTTTGAGGGGGATATGCAGGGCTTCAACGGTGAATACTCTGAATTTTCTTTATCCAATAACCAGTCTCGTATTCAGGGGGTACTTACCTTAAATCGTGATCTTAGCTCTTCTGTGCATTTGAACTTATCAGCCGGGGGGGAAACCAACCGCGTGCTGGGAGGCCGGGATTATCGCGTGACTACGAATGGTGGTTTACGTTTACCGGGTGTGTTTGCCTTGTCGAACTCGGTTAGTACGTTAATAGGTTCAGGGGTTCTGAATCCATCCAGCCGTAAAGATGCTATGTATGCGTACGGTGACGTTAGCTTAAAGATCAGTTGTTCGTCAACTTCACAGCTCGTCAGGAGTTCTCTTCTACGCTTAAATATGCCAATGGAGCCGGTAGAAAAGATTATTTCTATCCTTCCTTAGGTGTAGCCTGGGACTTTACCCAAACCTTCAAAAACTTAGCGAATACGCTTTCGTTCGGTAAATTACGGGCCAGCTACGGTTTCACCGGTAGTGACATTGATCCCTGGACGCTTAACCGGGATGGTTTCTACTCCGCTGGAAGTATTTTCAATTCGATTAACGGCCAGATTCAACGCTACGGATTTCGGGATAACATCTTAGCAAACCCGAATATCAGAAGCCGTCGGGCTCGTGAATGGGAATTAGGGGCGGACGTACGCTTTTTCGATAATCGTCTGACTTTGGACGTAGCGGTGTATAATAAACTGACGACGAACGAAATGTTCCGCCTGCCCGTTGCTCAGGAATCGGGCACTACCTCCCGGACCATCAACGGCGGTCGAATTCTGAACCGTGGGGTTGAGTTTATTCTGAGTGGTACACCGATTAAAAACAAAGATTTCCAGTGGACTACTTCCTTTAACTTTAGTAGAAACCGGAACAAGATTCTTGAACTGGCCGATGGCATTGACACCTACGAGTTAAGTCTGGCTTTTGGTGCTGACGTACGGTCAGTGGCCAAAGCGGGTGGTGATTACGGAACGATTGTTTCTACCTACGCTTACGCTCGTGACCCTCAGGGACGCAAGCTGATTGGTGCTGCGAGTGGTACGAACGGAGGTTATCTTACGTATTTACGTAGTGGTGCTGCCGGTCAGGGATCAAAAGAGTTAGGCACGATGATGGAGAACTTCCTCTTAAGCAACGTCAACACCCTTCGTTACAAGAATTTCTCGGCCACGTTCCAGTTGGATTCTAAAATTGGCGGCGTAATGGCTTCCTCTACCCATGCCTACGGTTCAGCCTTCGGTAGCTTTAAAAATAGCTTGTCCGGCCGTGATGCAGAACACGGAGGAATCGCTTTCACCGATAATCAGGGTGTTCAGCGGAACGATGGTATCATTCCCGATGGCGTTCTGGCGGCTGGAGTTAAAGCCAATGTGGATGGCGTACAGGTGGATCTGGGCGGCATGACGTATCAGGAAGCCGTTGACAAAGGGTATCTGAAACCCATCCCGGCGTACGCTTACTATGACAACCTTTCTAACTGGGGTTCAGGCATTCGGGAGTATTCGGTATTTGAAAATTCCTGGGTAGCCGTACGGGAGGCATCCATTGGCTATGACGTTCCGTCTACCTTGCTGAATCGTATTAAAGTACAATCGCTTCGGGTAAGTATCGTAGGTCGTAACCTGGGTTATCTCTACCGCACCGCAAAAGATGGTATTAATCCACAGGGCCTGCTGAGTAACCGGGCGGGGGAATTTGCCGAATACGGCGGACTTCCTTTCAGCCGTAATATCGGGGTATCCGTAAACGTAGGATTATAATTCAATACCTTGATTATTTTGACATAACGAACATGATTACACCCTATAAAAAATACCTCTCCGGCTTAATGCTCGCAACTACGTTGTTGATGACGGGTTGCAAGGACCAGGCTTTCGTTGACATCAACACGGATCCCGACGCTTTGACGGAGGTTCCGCCGGCTAACCAGTTGCTGAATGCCATCATCAATGTGCACGATCGGGACTTCGAGGCCTTTTATGATAATTACCAGCGGATCATGCCCTGGATGCAATATTCAACGGGTTTGACGGGTAATGGTCAGAACTTCACGCAAGTGTATGACAACTTTGCAAACCGTTACGGTGGTCTGTATACGGGCGTAGGTAACGCAGTTGTTGACATGGAGAAGCTGATTGAAAAGCTACCAGCGGAGGAGCAGCTTCGTTACGTACACATCATTCGTATGGGTCGGATCGTTAAAGCCTATTACGCATTTTACGTAAGCGACATTTACGGTAGCATCCCCTATACGGAGGCTTTCCAGGCTCGTTATGGCGGAACGTTAACTCCTAAGTACGACACCCAGCAAGCTCTGTTTGCTACCCTGGATCAGGAGTTAAAAGAAGCTATTACTGTGCTTAAGACTACTCCTTCAGCTCCGCAGATTACGGTGGGTAACCTGGATCAGTATTTTGGGGGCGATGCAAAGAAATGGGTGAAGGGGGCTAATGCCCTCCGCCTAAAAATTGCCATGCGGATGGCGAAGGTCGATGCCACGAAAATGCGAAGCATTGTTCAGGAAGTTCTGGCTTCTCCCGCTGACGATCTGATGAGTAGCAATGCGGATGGCTGGGTATTTGTGGCTCCCGCTGCCTTCAACAATGGTGGTAACTGGAGTCCCGCAGGACTTCGGGCGTCCAAGCCTCTGGTTGATTTCATGTGGGATACGCAGGATCCACGGATCGACGCGTTTTTCACCAAAAATAACTATTCACAGGCAAACATTGATTTGCTGATTGCGGCTAACCCCAGACAATTACCAGTGGGTACCAAAGAACCTGCCCGCCGGTATGTGGGTGGATTTACGAGCCCTGATCAGTCAGTGAATCAGCAGAATGTGCAGCGTTTTTATACGCCTCGTATCCTGGTAACGAATGGCAACCGTACTTCCATTGACACGCTTTCGTACATTCAGCCACGTTTATTCCAGGCTGCGTATTCGGTCAATGGTACAGTAGGTACCGGTCGTAACTACTTCCCCGTAATTACCTACGCTGATTTCTGCTTTATGCGGGCAGAACTCTCCGCTCAGGGCATTACCACGGAGAACGCTAAAAACTGGTACGAAGCTGGGGTTACCTCTTCGTTAGACTGGTACGATATCTTGGCAAAAGACGCCGTACTTCCCGAATATACGCCCATGACGGAAGCGGAGAAAGCAGCCTATCTGGCTCATCCGAAGGTCGCATTCAACGCAGCCAAAGCGTTGGACTTGATTGCCAGCCAGGAATACATTCACTTCCTGCGTCAGCCTACGGAAGGTTGGGCTACCTGGAAGCGTACGGGTTTCCCGAATGCCAGTTCAACCCTGGCTCTGCCTAATCTGGTCTCCAACGGAGCGACACTAACGGTACCTCGCCGGGCACCGCTGGGTATCCCCGCCCCTACCGAACCTAACTATACGAATCGTAAGGCTGCTTACGATGAAATGGCGAAACTTCCGGGTTTTGGTACAGACCCTCAGGATGCTACGGGCCGCGTTTGGTGGGATCGTCCGTAAGCAATTCGATTTGTATACTTTCCTGATTATTGTTAATTTAGGAACCCAACCCACCGATCGGTTCGGTGGGTTGTTTTTTTACCCTTACGTATGAAAGCTTACCTGTTATGCGGTTTGATGGTAGCCTGGACCTTGCTCGGAACGCGGGCGGGTTTCGCTCAAAAAGCTACTTTTTACCGCGACGTACAACCCCTCATTCACACTAACTGTGCCGTCTGCCATCGTCCCGGCGAGGCGGCTCCTTTCTCGCTGATTTCGTATGAAGACGTCAGCAAACGTTCCAAATTCATCCGGAAAGTCATCAACTCAGGTTATATGCCCCCCTGGCGGGCGGATGATCACTACGTGGATTTTGCCAATAAACGTAGTCTGACGGCCGAACAGATTAAAACGATTACCGACTGGATTGACAATGACATGCCCAAGGGCAAAGTGAACACGGAAGCGGAAACGGCCCTTCAAAAACGAACGCAGGCCGGAACAGCGTATCACCGCGTTCCCGACCTGACGCTCTCGATGCCCAAACCTTTTGTGCAAAAAGGCGACGGTGTAGAGCGGTTCATGGTCTTCAAAATTCCCTTTGAACTGGCAGAAGCAATGAATGTGGAAGCTCTGGAATTTACTTCTTCCAACAAGAAAGTCATTCACCACGCCAACTTCGCCATTCATCCGGTAGAAGACCCCGCCATTAGCCTGACCCAAAGCATTGATCAGGTCGATTTAAATTCAGCCGATTCCTGGCGGTACCAGGAATGGATGCCCTACAAAAAGAAAATGACCTATTACGGCGGCTGGATTCCCGGAGCCTCTCCCGAAAGCTATCCGAAAGGGATGGGCTGGGTCATGCCCAAGCGTGGCGTCGTTTTGCTAACCGTTCACTTCGCTCCGACGGGTAAGGATGAAGAGACGATCAGTGGCGTGAATTTCTTTTTCAAAAAGGAACCGATTCGCCGTACTGTTAATGTGATTAGTCTGGGCTCGGGGGGAATTGGTGAGAAGGAGATTACACCTCCCCTTTTCCTCTTTGGGGGCGATGTAAAAACCTGTAGTCTGAAAGTCGCGTACCGCAACAAGCCCATCACGCTGCTGTACGCCTGGCCCCACATGCACCAGATCGGTAAAGAATTTACAGCCTATGCCACCAGAACCGAAGGCGATACCCTCCCATTGGTACACATTCCGCAGTGGGACTTTCGCTGGCAGGAACTCTATCGCTACAAAAAGCCGGTTATTGTTCCGACTGGGTCAACGGTTCATGTAATCGGAAAATACGATAATACGGATGAAAACCCGATGAATCCTTTTAAACCCGCCAAACTGATTACCTCCGATGGAAACATGCGAAGTGATCAGGAAATGATGACGCTCATTCTGGTGTACATCACCTATGAGCCCGGCGACGAAAGCCTTCGGTTCGATTGATGTGTATTCCAGGGGATTCAGTTCCCTGGAAGATCATTAAAAATTTGACAACAACTCGATTGCACGAATCACTACACGTCCAACAATTCAAACCATTCAAACTTTCAACATTAAACCTTTTAAACTTCAAACTCTTCAACCATTAAACCACCCTCCCCTTCACCCCCCCGCTTTATAACCTAACATTACTTCATTTTAACCCCAAGCTTTACTTTATCGTATGAACCCTTCCAAGTTAGGGTTAGGCCTGCTTATTGGTATGGCACTCCCCCTTTGGCTGGCCTTCCACGGTACGCCTCCTCCCCTGTTTGTAAAAATTCCGGCTAGTCAGTCGGGGGTAACGTTTACGAATGAAATCCGGGAAACGGATTCCCTGCACATTTTCCGCTACGAATATCTCTACAATGGTAATGGCGTGGGCATCGGTGATTTCGACGGTGATGGACGGCCCGACCTGTTTTTTTCCGGCAATACCGTATCGCATCAATTATACCTGAATCAGGGCGACTGGAAGTTCAGCAATGTCACAACACAGGCGGGCGTTGCGGGAAATGGTACCTGGGGAACTGGCGTGAGCGTGGTTGATATGAATGGAGATGGGCGACTTGATATCTACGTCTGCCATTCGGGCAAATTTGGACCGGAGCAACTGGTAAACGAATTGTTTATTAATGAAGGGATCAAAGACGGTGTACCCTACTTCACCGAACAAGCCCGCAAATACGGACTGGACTTGCCCGGCACCCAAACGACGCAGGCCACTTTCTTGGATTACGACCGTGATGGAGACCTCGACGCTTTCATTCTCAATCACTCCAACCATACTTTTAATCCGCTGCTCAATACGCGTCAACTGCGTCGCACACCTGATGCCCGATTTGGAAATCTATTGCTTCGTAACGATGGAGGACGTTTTACCGACGTGACGCTGGCCGAAGGCATTCTCAATAATCCCATCAACTTTGGTTTAGGTGTAGGAGTGAGCGATCTCAATAATGATGGCTGGCCCGACCTCTATACCACCAGCGACTATACCGAACAGGATTGTTTATACCTGAATCAACATGATTCGTCGGGAAAACATACGGGCTTCAAAGAAATCATCCGTTCCAGCATGGCCCATACCTCGAAGTTTTCAATGGGTTGTGATCTGGCCGATTTTAATAACGATACCCTACCCGATGTCGTCACGCTGGATATGCTTCCGGCGGATAATCATCGCCAGAAAATGCTGAAAGGTGCCGACGAATACGACACCTATAAACTACTGATTGACAGTGGATACGTTCGGCAGCAAATGCGAAATATGCTGCAACTCAATCAGGGCAGCGATACGCAGGGAGAGCTTCATTTCAGTGAAATTGGTCAGCTTTCGGGCGTGGCCGCTACCGACTGGAGCTGGTCGGCTCTGCTGGCGGATTTTGACAACGATGGCTGGAAAGACCTGTTCGTTTCCAACGGCTATCTCCGCGATTTCACCGACATGGATTTCATGAAATACACCGTCGCTGAAACGAAATTGAAAGAAGCGGGACGGGGAAATCTGAATTTCCAGACGCTGGATTTAGTCAAACGAATGCCCTCCAATCGACTCATCAACTACCTTTTTCGAAATAATCATGATTTAACCTTTACGGATCAATCCCAGGCCTGGGGGATGACGACTCCCGCGGTATCGGGTGCCAGTGCTTACGCTGATTTTGACGGCGATGGTGATCTGGACTTAGTCATCTGTCATCAAAATGAGCCGGTTTCGCTATACCAGAATCAGGCTAATACCCAGCAGAAACATTACCTCCGCGTACGACTAAATGGGGAGGCGGGGAATACGCAGGCTCTCGGTGCAAAAGTGATTCTGGAAACCAAAGCCGGGAAACAGTTACAAACGGTTTCGCCCGTTCGCGGGTATCAGGCATCGGTGGAAACAGTACTGCATTTTGGACTGGGTGATGACAGTCAGATTCAGCGAGTGACGGTATACTGGCCCAATGGAAAGGTATCCAGCCTTCGTAATCCAGCGGCCGATCAGCTTCTGGTTATGGATGCCCGCCAAACCGAAAAAATGGCTGATCCGTCAAAAATAGCGACGCAGCCCTGGTTTCGCCCCCTGTCTACGGCATCGCTGATTCCGTACAAACACCGGGAAAACGACTTTGTTGATTTCAAGGTAGAAGTGTTGATTCCGTACCAACTTTCACGGCTGGGGCCTGCGATGGCCAAAGGTGACGTGAACAGCGACGGTCGGGAAGACCTCTTCCTGGGTGGAGCCGTGGATCAAAGCGGCGAGCTTTGGTTACAGCAGGCCAACGGTAGCTTCGCACGGGCATCCGCCCAGCCCTGGCGGGCGGATGCTGCCAGTGAAGACGTCAATGCCTTATTCTTTGATGCCGATCAGGATTCGGATCTGGATCTGTACGTGGTTAGCGGCGGCAATGAGTACGAATCTGGAGCACCCGAGTATCAGGACCGGCTCTATCTCAACGATGGGAAAGGACAATTCAGTCGAACGCCCACCGGCGTACTACCCGTCATGCGGGACAGCAAAATGGCCCTTGCGATAGCTGATCTGGAGGGTGACGGCGATCTGGATGTTTTTGTGGGTGGTCGCGGGAAGGCGGGAAGTTTTCCTTTGGCATCACCGAGTTATCTCCTGCGAAACGACACGCCCAAAGGAGGTACGCCGCACTTTACGGACCTTACGGATGCTCTGGCACCCGCCTGTCGTCAAATCGGCATGGTACAGACCGCCGCCTGGAAGGACCTGAATGGCGATCAGAAACCCGACCTGATACTGGCGGGCGACTGGATGCCCGTTAGCGTATTTCTGCAAACCAACGGAGCCTTTCAGAATCATACGGAAGCGATGGGTCTGTCGGGTAGTACGGGCTGGTGGGCTTCGCTGCAACTGGCGGACATTGACGGCGACGGAGATACGGATATTGTGGCCGGAAATGCCGGTTTGAATACGCTATTCCAACCCCGCCCCGATCAGCCCATGCGAGTGGTGGCCGGAGATATTGACGGCGACGGCATCATTGATCCCATCTGGACTTATTACGTACAGGGCAAACCGTACCCGGCGGCATCCCGCGACGAACTGCTGGACCAGGTGGTACCCCTTCGAAAGAAGTTTACCCGGTATCACCAATACGCAGACGCCACCGTCGAAAACCTCTTTAGCAAATCGGCACTGGCTCAGGCCAGGGTAGTGGAAGCCTGTGAAATGGCTTCCGGCCTATTTATTAACGAAAAAGGTACGTTCCGTTTCGTGCGATTTCCGATGGAAGCCCAGTTTTCCCGCGTGAGCACACTTTTGCTCGACGACTGGAATAAAGACGGGAAAATGGATATTCTCCTCGCCGGTAATTTTTCTCCGTATCGGGTGCAACACGGTCCCTGTGATGCCAGCTTTGGTTTGATTTTACAGGGCGATGGGAAGGGTCAGTTCCAGACCATCTCCCCGCGTGAATCGGGCCTTTGGCTGGGCGGCGATGTGCGGCAGGGCCTGATCATCCCAACGCCTGCGGGACAGAAACGCCTGTATTTCACTGTTAACGACGGCTCTCTTTTTGGCTACGAACGATGAATAAAATACGATTGGTTATCATCTTACTGAGCAGTCTGTTCGGCCAGCAAAGTTTCGCCCAATACACCCGCGAAGCCTTCGAACGCATCCTTTTTCATGAAGCTCAGGATGCCCTGACGCGAGTGATTGTCAGCGATATTTTCTCGCCTCCCGTGGCTTCCCGGATTTATGTATACGCTCACGTAGCCGCGTACGAAACGCTGATGCGTTTTGAACCGAAAACCTACCAGTCGCTGGCCGGGCAGTTACGCGGACTTTCGTCGCCTGCCGTTCAAAAGACCTCCCACGCTCAGGCGGGGCTGGCGGCTACGGAAGCCTTACTCATGGTCGGCAGAGGTCTGGTTTTCTCTGAACAAGCCCTGGAAGAAGAAG
Source organism: Siphonobacter sp. BAB-5385 (assembly GCF_002261125.1). Lineage (NCBI taxonomy): Bacteria > Pseudomonadati > Bacteroidota > Cytophagia > Cytophagales > Cytophagaceae > Siphonobacter > Siphonobacter sp. BAB-5385. The sequence goes on from NZ_NMPS01000120.1 coordinate 37,066, forward strand.
CCGCAACGCTCTGGAAGCGGGTACAGCAACGAGGTTATACGGCGGAAGAAATCCGTGAATCGAAAGCGATGGGGCAGCAAATGGCTCAGCATATCCTGGCCTGGGCGGGTACGGATCAGTACAAGCAAACGCGTTCCCTTCGTCGGTATGCACCGCTTAAAAAAGAAGGATCGTGGCTGCCTACACCGCCGGCTTACATGCCCGCCGTGGAGCCCTACTGGGGTCGTATTAAACCGATGGTACTGGATTCGTCTACGCAATACCAGTTGTCAGCTCCTCCAGTGTACAGTATTTCCCCCGAAAGTGCGTTCTACCACTCAGCTCAGGATGTGCAGCAGGCGGGCCTGCACCTGACCGAAGAGCAACGACTCATTGCCAATTACTGGGACTGTAACCCCTTCTTTCTGCACACGCAGGGTCATATGCATTTCGGGAGTAAGAAGCTTTCGCCCAATGGGCACTGGATGTCGATAGCCGGGCAGGTGGCTCGTCAGCTTCATACGGACCTTTACCGAACCAGTTCCGCCTACGTCCTTACGGCTCTCGCCATATTCGACGGCTTTATCACCTGCTGGCAGGATAAGTACACCTACAATGTCATCCGTCCCGAAACCTATATAAACGCTCACATTAGCGAAAGCTGGAAACCGATTCTGCAAACGCCGCCCTTCCCGGAGTACCCCAGTGGCCATAGTGTCATTTCCACCGCCGCCGCTGTAGTGCTCGATCAGGTCTTTGGCTCAAACGTAGCCTTTCACGACAGTACCGAAGTACCCTACGGATTGCCCGTGCGGCATTTCGCTTCGTTTACTCAGGCGGCTCAGGAAGCGGCTGTCAGTCGCTTGTACGGGGGCATCCACTACCGGGAAGCCATCGTAAATGGCCAACAACAGGGATTCGCAGTAGGCCAGGCCCTGTTGCGGAAAGTGAAGTGGAAAAAATAGCGGTACTTTGCTGATTCATCGGCATAATGCGTAATCAAATTCTGTTCTTTCATGTTTAGACTTTTCCTATTTCTTCTCTTTTTAACTACTACTTTCGCCCAGGCCCAGAAAACGGATACCCGTCTGCAAAAACAACTCAAGACGCTGGTAAAAGACTTCCACGGGGATCTGGGTATTTACGTCGAAGACCTGAAAACGCATTCTGTCGCGGCCATCCGGGCCGATACCATCTTCCCAACGGCCAGTATTGTAAAAGTTCCTATTCTATTGGGCATCATGGACAAAATCCAGCGGGGGCAGCTTGACTATCACCAGTCGGTAACGCTAACGGATTCGCTGCGTTACAAAGCCAGCGACGAAGCCGATTTAGTCAATGCCATGAAAACGGGTGAAAAAATCGAAATCAGTCGCCTGCTCTTACTCATGCTCAGTACCAGCGACAATACGGCCAGTTTGTGGTTACAGGGGTTAGCGGGGGGCGGTTTGCGTATCAATCAGGTACTGGACAGTCTGGGTTATCAGGTTACGCGGGTGAATAGTCGTACGCCGGGTCGTGAAGCCATTCGCAATCGGTATGGTTGGGGACAAACATCGCCCCGGGAAATGGCCCGCCTGTTTACGGCTATTTCCGAACGGAAACTTATTAATCCTTCCATCAGTGAGAAAATGCTTCGCCTGTTGGGCCGTCAGTATTGGGATCAGTACGCGTTATCGCAGATTCCCCCGGATGTGTTTGTAGCGGATAAACACGGCTGCGTTAACCAAAGTCGTAGTGAAGTTTTTTACGTAGCCGGACCGCATCCTTACGTCTGTGCCATTTTCACCAAAAACAACCGGGATGAAAGCTGGGAAGCCACTAACGAGGCCTGGACGCTGACGCGAAAAATTTCCGCCCTTCTCTGGAAGTATTACCACCCCCGTTCGACATGGATACCCGATTCCAAAAACTGGTGATCTAAGCCTTGGTCCGCGTTTTTATGCCCGTACACTAAACCTATGTACTACGCGTATGGAAACAATACAAATTGGCGATCAGGTCATTCATAAACCCGAAGAAGGCCACGCACTCATCAACGACGGGCAGGCCATGGAGGTACTCCAGCTGGAAGGCGATACAATCATTTGCCAGACCGAAGCCGGGCCTGCTTCTATTCCAGCTTCGGAAATCATCAAAGGTACTACGATCATCAAAGGGTACGTGGGAGGCTAAATCCTCCTCCATTCAGAAGGCTGACGACAAGCGTCAGCCTTTTTTATTTTGCAGCGTATGGATTGATACAAAACGGTTGCTCTCCGAAAAACCCGGGAATACCTCTCTAGTCGTTGATGAACCAAGTACCTGATCGGCTAATATTCAATTTTTGACTCGTTTCAGAACGAATGAAGCAGGAATGCAATGCGTACGATCAACTGAAACCAACAAGCATATCCTGGCCACTCAGGCCAGCACGGTTCGAAGTTCCAGGCAGCAAAGCCTGATTTGCCCGCCTATGGTTTTCAGCGAAAAAAACGGGTCTTTGTATTCTTCTGGTGAAAGATGGAGGGATTCACTGAGCCTGTTCTCCGAATCATCAGGGGTCGCTTCTCTGGGTGAAGGATCCAACAATAGCAGACTCTGGAACAGGACGTCCCTTACCGCCTTCACCCGGTTCCGATCAGCGAATGGGTCTGCGTTGTCCTGCATCGAAAGCGACCTGAACAGCGAGGCAATATGGGCACTGAGCATATGATTCAGCATCTGAAAATGATACATATACTCGGAGACAATGGCTTTATTACCGGGTTCTCTAAGCATTCGCTGAAAGGATTGGGATAGATTGGCCTGCCCCAGATAGACACTCTTGCGGGCCAGTTTATAGGCCGTCACATTCATGGGTTTTCCACTGAGTGCATCATCGAGTTTTTCTAGGTAATGTAGATTGGATTTCAGCAATTCTCTGCACAAAAACAGCATGCGGCTGGATTCCCAGGAGGGGAAAAGGTAAGTGGCTCCAAAGGCAATGGCACAGCCAATGAGCGTATCGTAGATTCGTTCGAGAACGAAGCCCCAGCCGCTATTCCCGTACAGGTATACGATACTGATGACCATCGGCGTGAGAGCAATCACACTGACGAGGTGGTGGGTTCGGTTGAACGTAAAGTAAACGAGCAGAAACACCGCAGCGAACACAAGCAGGATTGCCGTGTTTGTAACGAAATAGAGCAGAACCAGTGCCAGGACAATCCCCAACAGGGTGCCCGTAAGCCGCTGAATGTTTCGTTGCCGGGTCAGACTGAAGGCTGGTTTAATGATAACAACCACGGTAATCAGTATCCAGTAGCTGTATTTGCCCAAGACAAATACCTGAGCCAGCAGGTAACAAAACAAACAGGTTACTGCCAGGCGGAGCGAAAACCGGAATATGGGCGAACTAATTTTAAAATGTGATACCAGCTGCTTCCATTCCAGCTTTTCAAAAGGGGCAAAATGCTGGTATTCTACCTGGGTTTTTGCGGGAATGATGACGTTGGTTTCGTTACGAAGCGTATGGTCTATTTCCTGAATATCCGCGTAAATACTTTTAAGGTTAGCCAGTAGCTGGGAAAGAATGGCCGCGTTAGAATCATTCTCTTTTTTGATCAGGTACTCGAATCTTGCCGTTAGTTGCGTTAACTGACGGTCGGTTTGTGTCCCTTGTTGCGGCCGCGTCGAGAAGGGTTTCATTTCGCTGACATGAAGCATATCTGCCGCCAGTAAACGGATCATCTGTTGAATCAGATCCAGGGCACCGGTAATTGCGAATTGATTTCGTATAAAGTCATAGTCATAGTGAATCGCCGTGATCTGTTCGTAGAGATCAATGGTCTTCTCGGCTACGTGCAAGAGTACCTGCCCCGTTCGGTTGTCCTGATGCATGACTGCTTTGTCGCGTAGCAGAATACTGCGTAACTGCTGCTGGGCTTCGCTGACACGGGTATGGGACAGAATGGCTTGATTGTAACAATCTTTTAGCGTAAGATCTGTATCGTAGAACAGGGCTTTGACTTGCAGATAATTATGGGTAGTAAGCAGTGCCTCGGAAATGGCGTAGCGAAGGTACCGTTCGGGCCATAGCCACAAATGCAGCAGGCTAATCGCGTAATACCAGAGTCCACCCATCAACAGATACAGGCAAAACCAGTAATCAGTGGGGTTGAGTCCCCAGATAAAAATCATGAGTACAATGGCTGCAGTACCTGCCATTGACAATCGGCTTCCGTAAGCCGTAAGCATGGAGCACCCCAGTGTAATCAAAAAAAAGACCGCCCCCATAAGCCAGGGATAAGGCAGAGCAGCAATGGAGATCAGCGATACCAGAAAAAACAGCAAAATGCTGACGGTGGTAGTCGTGCGTTTATCCTCTATCGTTCCACGTAGGTCGGTCAGGGCAATGAGCAGTGCCCCGAGGGTAACACCAATAGCGGGCTGGGCTAAACCTAAAGCAAATAGAACCCCTGCGGGAGTAATGATACTAAGCGTAATGCGGAGGGCATCCGTAAAATACTCTCCGGTAAGAAAATTACTGATCCGCTGTTTGAGTCTTTTTTGATTCATGCAGGCTATATAAAAAAGGCAAATGCCAGGAGTCCCTGACTCACTATTCCAATTTCTGACAAAACGGAATCCAGTCAAAACTAACAAACTTCATGCAGAAGTGCCCTGTTTCCTTGTCTGTATGCATCGACCCGTATTCTTCTCAGCTTACGGATGAACGTTACTTCCCTGGCGTTTACGCCTCCCTACAGCGGGTAAAACTTCGTTTATGGACACCTCAAATCAAAAATGATTTTTGGGGTAATACGCTATACGTTAAGTTCACTATTTGGCTATATTCCCGTCACATTGAGGACATATCACGGGTCTAGCTTTGCGGTTTCAAACCCTTCCCCAGATCCCTTTTATGCGTCAAACCTCTATTCTTTTCTTTCTTCTTCTCGTGCTTTCGATAGCCAGTCCCGGCTGGAGTCAGACCCCTCTTCTGCAGGGGACAGTCACGGATGAGCAGGGCCAGTTCCTACCGGGTGTCAATGTGCTTTTGAAAGGCACGACTACAGGTGTCGTGACTACGGCAAACGGAACGTTTGCCCTACGGCCTCCCCGCCCCTTAACGCCCGCTGATCAGCTGGTGTTCAGTTTCGTGGGATACGCTACGGCCGAAGTAGCCATTGGCAGCAGTACCCAACTGAACGTGCGTTTGAAAGCCAGTCCTTTAGCCTTACAGGAAGTAGTGGTTACGGCTCTGGGCATCAAACGGGAGGAAAAATCCCTGGGTTATGCGGCTCAAAGTCTCAGTGAGAACGTCGTTAAAGATGCCCGGACCAACAACTGGGTCAATTCACTGGCGGGAAAAGTTGCGGGACTAAACATCCAGGGCACGGGTGCGGGTCCGATGGGGTCCGCCCGCATTACCCTGCGGGGCGAATCTTCATTAAACCTGGATAACAACCAGGCCCTGATTGTTGTCGATGGGGTCCCCGTTAGCAGCCGCATTACAGGGACGGGTTACAACTCCCACCTCTCCGCCGACAGTCCGGTTGATTACGGGTCAAGTTTGTCCGATTTAAATCCTGACGATATTGAAAATGTTACCGTCTTGAAGGGCCCCGGTGCTACGGCCCTGTACGGCAGCCGTGCCGCAGGCGGTGCCCTGATCATTACCACGAAATCCGGTGCCCGCAAAGACCAGGGAATTGGAGTGACGGTCAATTCCAACGTCAGTATCGAAGGCGTCAACCGCTGGCCTGATTACCAGTTTGAATACGGTGAAGGCCGCACGAGTACTTATTTTTCGTACCTGGATAGTCCCGACGGGCCGAACACCGCCACCACGGTAGCCGCAGGCCGGGCCTGGGGGCCCAGGTTTAACGGACAGTCCTACTACCAGTACAATCCCGCCGCTCCCAACGGCAAACCCACGGAACGTACCCCCTGGATACCTTACAAGGATTATATCTCGGGCTTTTTCCAAACGGGACTGACGTACTCCAACAGCCTCTCCCTGGAAGGTGGTACGGACAAAGGTTCGGCCCGCTTCTCGCTAACGCACCTGAAGAACAAATGGATCATTCCCAATACGGGCTTCGAACGCATCAATGCGGCCCTATCCGTGAATCAGAAGGTTTCTGATCGGCTGAAAATCAACGGGCGGGTCAATTACTCCAACAAAAAGAGTGACAACCTTCCCGCCGCCGGTTACAACAACCAGACGCTGATGTACTTCCTGATTCTGGGTACAACCCCGAATATTCGTCCGGAATGGTTTAAGCCCTACTGGGCAACGGGCCTGGAGCAGGTACAGCAACGCAATCCCTTCAACCCTACGCCCGACAACCCGTATTTGATCATGTACGAGATGCTCAATAAGATGAACAAGCACGGCGTCATCGGTACGCTTTCGGCCACGTATCAGCTCTCGGATCATATTGATTTACTTGTACGCTCGGGATTGGACATGTCCTACGAGTTTCGCTCGCAGCAACGTCCCTTCTCCATGACGCGTTACCCCCGTGGAATGTACCGGGAGCAAAACGTTTTTAGCTACGAATCCAACACGGATTTTCTTTTGAGTTACAAAAATCAGCTCAGTTCCCGCGTACACCTGAATGCCAGTGCCGGGGGAAATGCCATGCGACAGTTGTATGATTTTGCCGGACTCTACGCCGATCAGTTAGCTCAACCCGGCATTTATCAAATCTCCAACAGTCTGGATCAGGCCGTTGCGGATCCTTTGAAAACCCGCAAAGCCATCAACAGTTTGTACGCGGCGGCTCAGTTCTCCCTCGACGAAAAAATCTTCGTGGATCTGACGGGCCGTAATGACTGGTCCAGTACACTTCCCTACGGCAATAACTCCTTTTTCTATCCTTCCGTAAGTAGTAGCTTCCTGCTCCATGAGCTCCTGCCCCTGCCCCAAAGCTTTTCTTTTGCCAAGCTACGGGCCTCCTGGGCTCAAGTGGGGAATGACACCCGTCCTTACCAGACCGACCGCTACTACGATAAAATTTACGGAAACAGTTTTACCAATGCTACGACCCTGTTCAATGCCAACCTAAAACCGGAGATTACTTCGAGTTATGAATTCGGTCTGGACGTGCGGTTGCTGAACAATCGGGTAGGACTGGATGTGGCCTATTATAACAACCGCAGTCGCAATCAGATTCTGGCTATTCCCCTCGATCCGGTTTCGGGCTATACCAATGCTCTGATTAATGCGGGTTTGATTAATAGCCGCGGGCTGGAACTCAAACTCACGGGCCGACCGCTGGCTACCAGTCAATGGAACTGGAATTCGACCCTGTTGTGGTCACGCAACCGAAGCCACGTACGCGAACTGGCCGCGGGCATTACCAATCAGGTGATTTACAACCATAATACCAACGTCTCCATCGAAGCCCGCGTGGGTGGGCTGATGGGCGATATGTACGGCCGGGGTTTTCAACGATCGCCCGATGGTCAGATCATCTATTCATCCGTAGGGCTTCCGGCTCCGCTGGACCCCGAAAACAAAAAGTGGGGCAATGCTTTTGCGGACTGGAAAGCCAGCTGGCTCAATGAATTCAGCTATCGCGGGGTGCGTTTGAGCGTGTTGCTCGACGGCCAGAAAGGCGGTAGTCTGTTTTCCCAGACCAATCATAAAAACAATACGCTGGGTAAAACTAACGTAACCCTTCCCGGCCGCGAGGATGGTATCATTGGTCAGGGGGTCGTGAAGCAGCCCGATGGCAGTTTTACCCCTAATACGGTAAAAGTGGCAGCCAGCTCCTATTACGATAATTACTACGCCATCACCAACGCCGAGACCAACATCTTCGACGCTTCTTTCCTGAAAATCCGGGAAGTGCGGCTGGAGTTCAACCTGCCCAAACGCTGGCTCCAACGAACGGGGCTTCGCCAGACCAGTCTGGCCTTTTACGGACGTGATCTGTTCAACTTCACCAAGTTTCCCGGTTTTGACCCCGAGGGGGGTAACCTAAACGGCGGTACGCTCACCCCGGGCGTTGAACTGGCTCAATTCCCATCCACCCGTGTCATTGGGGCCAATTTAACCCTTAAACTCTAAGCCTGATGTTTCGCTTATCCTATCTTCGCTGGCTACTGCTTGTACTCCTGACGGCTGGCTGTACGCAGGGCTTTCAGGAACTGAATACGGACCTGAACCGACCCAAGGAAATTACACCGGGTGTACTTCTTGGGCAGTTGCAGTACCGCATCGTAAATGCTTCTACGGGAGCCGCCCGTAACTTTACCCATGAACTCATGCAGGTAGATGCCCCCCGAGGTAGTGCCGGTGGGGGTGGTCTGCACCGTTACGTGGTCGGACCGGGTACGGGCGTCTGGAATAACTTCTACGGCTTTTTAACGGATATTGAAGATCTCTCCCAGATCGCCCAACGTCTTCAGGAGCCTAATTATCAGGCTATTGCTCTGGTTTATAAAAGCTGGGCGTATTCGATTCTGACGGATTTATACGGAGACATTCCCTATTCGGAATCGACCAGGGCCGCTCAGGGTCTGGTAAAACCCAGCTTTGATACCCAGCAAAGCATTTATCCGCAATTGCTGAAAGATCTGGAAACGGCCAATGCCCTCTTCGACGAACGCAAAGCCCTGACTTACGGCGGTGATCTGGTTTACGCGGCTAATGCTCTTTCGGGCAGCACCAGTCCGGGTATCCTCAAATGGAAAAAGTTTGCCAACTCCCTGCGACTGCGTTTACTACTCCGCCTGTCCAAGCGTGACGGAACCGTACCTGTGAAGGAGCAGATCGCAACCATACTGGCGAATCCGACTCAGTATCCCGTCTTTACGAGTAATGCGGATGAAGCTATTTTTCGTTACCCTGGTACCTTTCCGTACTACAACCCGAATTACAACGCCCGGCAGGTAGACTGGCGGGATGGCAACTACTTCACCAAGTTTTTCCTTGCCCCCCTGAACGCTACGAATGATCCCCGTCGGACGGTATGGTGCCTGCCCGTGACGGTCAACGGCGTGCCGGTGTATCAGGGCATTGAGAGTGGCTACCCTACCACGGTTGAATACGCCGTAGGTCGCAATTCCAGCTACAGCGACGTACTCAAAACGCTCCCTCAGTTGGGCGTGATGATGCCCTACGCGGAAGTAGAGTTCATGAAGGCAGAACTAGCCCTGAAAGGATTTACCACTGGAAAAACAGCCAAAGCTCATTACGAAGCGGGTATTGCGGCCTCCATGACACAGTGGGGCGTGAGTCTGCCCGCCGGTTTTCTGGAGCATCCGCTCATTGCTTTCGCCAGTAGCTCCGAAACCCAGTTTGAGCAAGTCATGCTTCAGAAGTACTATGCTTCCTTTTTGTCGATTATCAATCCTGGTTTGAAAAACGCCGGACGGGCTACCCCGTACTCCCCCGCGGGACGGGCATTCCCGTTGAAAACCAGTTTCCCTCCCGCGTTCCCTATCCCACATACCTGCAATCGCTGAACCCCGAAGCTCTGGCGAAAGCCGTAGCCAGTATGGGAGGTGATACCAGTGACCAGAAGGTATGGTGGGAACGCTAATGAATCATGCTTATATGAACCTATTAGTCAAAAGCCTTCTGCTCTGGAGTCTGGCCGTATCCAGCCTCTGTGCCCAGAAGATAGAACTGCCTACCCGAGGCTTATGTGCCCATCGCGGCTGTATGGATACGCATCCCGAGAATACCATTCCTGCTTTTCAGCGGGCCATTCAGCTGGGTGCTCACATGATTGAATTTGATGTGCAGTTTACGCGGGATAGTGCCCTGGTCATTATACACGACGAAACGGTGGATCGCACCACCAACGGCAGCGGACGAGTAGCGGATTTAACCCTCGCTGACATTCGGCAACTGGATGCCGGAGTGAAGAAGGGTCGACCGCATACCCGCATTCCTACGCTGGAGGAAACGCTGGCGATCATGCCCCGCAACGTGTGGCTCAACTGTCACCTGAAGGGTGGTGCCGAAGTGGGTCGGGCCGTTGCCCGGTATCTGGTCACGACGGACCGCCTGCATCAGACCTTTCTAGCCTGTAGTCAGGACGCTGCCCGGGGTGCCCGAGCCGTCCATCCATCGATTCTTATCTGTAATTCCGACGGTAGAAACCGCACGGATAATCAGGCGTACGCCCGGGCTACGGTGGATCAAAAAGCTCATTTCATTCAGCTCCTGAGCGAAAGTTCAGCCGGGCGTCCGGCGGCTCTTGCTTTGCTTAAACAGCACGGCATCCGGATCAATTACTTCTACGCCAAAACGCCCGATCAGCTGGCGGGTTTATGGCAGGCGGGAGCTGACTTTATTTTAGTGAACGAACTCGAAACCTTTCAGGATGCGACTCGACAGGCGGGTATCATGCCCTGGAAACCTCAATTCTAACATCATGCGTATGGGTACTTTCTCTCAACTTTTAGGCATACTAGGTTTAAGTTTGGGTTTGTTTAACGAAGGGCTTCAGGCACAACCCCAGCCGCTTCGTACGCTCATCGTCACTTTTGACGGCTTACGGCCCGATTATATTACCCCAGCGGCCATGCCCCGTCTGCATGCTTTTCGGCAAACGGCCAGTCAGGCTCTCGAGCACCACAGCGTATTTCCAACGGTTACCCGCGTCAATACGTCTTCTTTCGCGACGGGCAGCTACCCCAAAACGCATGGCATCCTGGGGAATGCCGTGTATTTTCCCGGCGTTCATCCGACCAAGGCTTTGGATACGGGGGATGCGAAAGCTCTTCAGGCCATTGATGCCAACCAACAGGGTGATTTACTGACGACCCCTTCTCTGGGCGAGCAATTGCAGCAGGTGGGCCACCAGCTGATGGTGTTTAGCTCCGGCACGACGGGCCAGGCCTTGCTGCAAAACCGAAAGGGCAGCGGCGGACTAGTTATCAATCCCGGACTGATCATACCCGCGACGGCACAGGATTCCATCTATCAGGCTTTTGGTCCACCCCCCGCGTATGCCATTCCGAATACGGCCCGCCACCGCTGGGTCGTCGATGCTCTCCTTCGCTACGGACTCGTTGCCAAGGGTCCATTGGTGTGCTCACTCTGGCTCTCGGATCCCGATGCTACCGCCCACGTACACGGCGTCGGCAGGGGCCTGACGCAACAGGCCCTTGCTCAGGTGGATCAGGAATTTGGTCGCATCCTGGACTCGCTCCAGGCCCGTCACTTGCTCGGGCACTACAACATTCTGGTTTCTACGGATCATGGCTTTGTAACGCACCAGGGCAAGACGGGCTATACGGACCTTTTAATCGCAAAAGGTCTTAAAGCTTCCAGAGAAAGTGACGATGTCGTACTGGCTGATGGAGCTATCTACGTGAAAGGACATGACCGCACCAAAATTCAGCAGATCGTGCAGGTACTACAGGCTGAGCCCTGGGTTGGGGCCGTATTTACACCCGCGGGTACGAAAAACCGCCAGGAAGGTTGGGTCAAGGGAACGCTTTCTTTTGAAAGTATTCACTGGAATCATGCCTCCCGAACCGCTGACATTTTAGTGGATGTCAACTGGACGGACGAGAAAAACGATGCGGGCTACCCCGGTCAGAGTTTTGCTAAAGGAACAGCCGGACACGGAAGCTTAAGTCCCTACGAAGTGCATACGAACCTCTTTGCCGCCGGTCCTGGCTTCAAAAAGGGTATGGTTAGCCAATTGCCTACGTCCATCATTGACCTGATCCCCACGGTGCTTTATTTACACGGCTTGCCCAGGCCTGCGTCTATGGATGGCCGGGTACTCAATGAATTGCTGCTTCGTCCGGAAAAAACTACCTATACCGTACCTCGTAAGGAAACGCTTCGTACGAAAGCCTCCTATGCGGGCGGAACCTACACGTTAGCTTTGCAGCGAACCCTATTAGGACCTTACATCTACATAGATTACGGAAAAGTAGAGCGGATGCAGGAACCCGTCTCCAATTCGTCTCATTAACCGTGGACTTTCTTTCCTAAAAAAACAGGATCTGAGAGATAGTCTGTTAGTCTATCCCTGAGATCCTGTTCAGGCAAATGTTGTAATCTTCGCTCGCTGCGGTAGTTAGCCAGGCGTTTCCCTGAAACCTACTGCTTTTACTTCCAGGGGTCTAATACCACTTTCACGCAATCATCGACGCGACGTTTGAAGATGTCATACGCATGCGATACTTCGGTTAAGGGCAGGCGGTGCGTGATAATATCATCGAGCTTCACTTTTCCTTCGGCAACGTAGCTAAGTAAGGTGTCGATGTGCTTGTGAGCCGGAGCCTGACCGCCCTTCAGAATGATTCCTTTGTCAAAGAACTGACCAATGGGGAAATTGTCATACGTGGTCGGATAGACGCCCAGTACGGAAACGATGCCTCCCCGCCGTACGGCACTCATGCAGGCTTCCAGTACTTTGGGTGAGCCCTTTTCCAGATTGATCACGGCTTTGGCCCGGTCGAGCAGGTTACGGTCAGGTTCGAAGCCAACCGCTTCCACGCACACATCGGCACCGCGACCATTTGTCATTTCCCGAATCTGGGCTACTACGTCTTTGGCATCATTGTCCCACAAAATGGTGTCGCAGTCTGCCGTCAGTTTCGCTTTATCCAATCGGTATTGCAGCGTATCCACAATTATAACCCGGGCGGCACCCCGCAACCAGGCACTTTTGGCCGCCATGATTCCGACGGGACCTGAACCGAAAATAGCCACGGTTTCCCCGCCTTTCACTTCCCCCCAATCGATACCGCTATAACCCGTGGGGAAAATATCCGTCAGGAATAACACCTGCTCATCCGTTAAATGATCGGGAACAATACGAGGTCCATAATCGGCGTAAGGCACCCGCACATACTGGGCCTGTCCGCCATCGTAGCCGCCGTACAGGTCCGTATACCCAAACAAGGCTCCGCCTTTTTCGGTCAACAGACCGCCCTCTGGACCATAGTGTTCCGGATTGGAATTCTCGCAATGACCGGGCAGATGGTGATCGCAAAAAAGCAGTGGCCACAGGCAATTGGGAAAGGAACGACCACCCGGTCACCCCGTTTCAGATTTTTGATGTGCGGGCCCACTTCTTCCACAATCCCCATAAACTCATGGCCTAGCACCATGGGTCTGGGCTGGGGCAAGCCCCCGGAATAAATATGGAGATCAGAGCCGCAAATGGCCGTAGCCGTCACTTTCAAAATAATATCTCTTCCTTCCTGAATGGTCGGATCATCTACGTTGTCGCAGGTCACTGTTTTAGGACCATGAATTCGGGCTGCTTTCATAAGGGTTGGTTTTTGAGCTGGTGAACATGTTTGAATTAACGAGCGTTTCGAGTACTGGAAACTGAGAAGGGCATTAAAACTACCTTTACGCTGGTAATTCATCAATCGAAGCCGGTTCCGTCTTCGGTGATTTGCCGTATTTTTACCTCGTCACTGTAACGAACATCGTGGGGATTAGCGGTCATAGAGATTGGATCGTTGCCTAAGCACAATGAATGAACTGAACAGGTGATATAATCATGCCAGACGTATAGGTACGCAACACAATCCATGGCGATGAGTATAGCCAGATCGATCAGGTAGGGAGATACTGGGGTATTTTTGACTTCACTAATCAATGGTGCTCGATTATCCTCTAAAACATATGTCTTACTTTCGATACTAAAAAGTCAGTACTTGAACGGCTTCCCAGGCATGGAAAAAGGAATCCCATCGCAAACCTCTTATCAAGACACGTATCTTTATCTTCAGTTAACCCGGTCAGCGTGACCCGGTCAACGTGACCCGGTCAACGTGACGCGATTGATCCGGATTTTAGTTGAGGTTGCTTACCTATGTATTCAGGTTTTACCAGTCCATTTAACTACGATCAAGCTTTACACAAGCCTCCCATGAACCTGGAATTTTACAGGCCAACGCTAGAAGCCTTAAGCCCCTATATCGAGGGGTATTATTTTATTTCCCCTAGTGAGCATTCGGATAATCTGCATTACTGGACATTCCCCAATAACTACTTTATTGTTTCCGTAAGTCAGGGCGTCAGCATTGAGATGGAAAAGCATAGACTGCTGGTTCGTCCTTCTGCCCAGCAAACGGTTCTTTCCAACTTTGTTTCCCGGTACACTACCCCCATTGAAGTGCTATGTTATGGGCCGATACTCGAAATAACCATCTATTTTAAACCCTTGGGTATCAACCAGTTTATTGAGAATCCGTATCTACTTTTTAAACAAAACACCGCCCTCGATTTTAATCCTTTTTCTGATTTTAATCCTGCCATGGCTGACATTCTCTCGACTTCAGATCGAAGCCTGCAGAGAAAAAAACTGGAAGCCTACTGGTTTTCAAAGCTACAGATCCGGGAGTTTCGGCCCCTGAAAGAGATTCTCTTTGCTCTTGAATCCGAAGAAAAAATAGAGGACATCGCCCACAGACACGGCTTTTCGAGGCAGTACCTCAGCAAGCTTTTTAGCAAAGTAGTTGGAAAATCCCCGGTCGAATATCGCAAGATTCATCGATTCAGGGCGGCCATCGCTACCCAGAAACACATGAAAAGTTTAACGGAACTTTCTCACGAAAGCCTGTTTTACGACCAGTCACATCTCATCAAAGACTTTAAACAGTTCACTTCGGTAAGTCCTCTTACGTTCTTTAAAAAGGTAGATACCGATCAGGAATGCCTTTGGCTTTATATCTAGCGGGTTTACATTTTTACAATTTCAGCGGGTTGGCAGCCTGTTACTTTGCCCAATAACTGATTTGTATCAAAAATGAAACGATTGCTTTACCTGTCTGCCCTGTTCCTATTTACCCTACCCCTCCGGGCTCAACCATCCCAGTGCCCCTGTACGCAAGCCCTGGAAAAGTTGATACTCAAAGTAGAACGCGAGTACCCCGGCTTTTCAACGAAAACCAAAGACACTACTCTCTATCAAGGCTTCAGGCAAACCCTGCATGATCAGGCAAAAAGCAGGAATGACAAAGGCTGCCAGAGCTTATTGAAAAAATATACCGATTTTTTTAAGGATCCGCACCTTTGGGTAGGAGCCAATGGGACGCCATTCGCAACGGCTGGCGGCACCTTTAGCGAGAAGATCACGATTGATTTTAAAGAATTTGAGCAAAGCCTGCAGACGACACCAGACAGTCTGGAAGGTATATATACTATGCCCGGGTATAAAATTGGTTTAAAGAAGGTGCATCCTAATGAATACATCGGGTTCATTATTGAGTCGGCATCTCAGGCCTGGCAACCCAAAGACATTAAATTCAAGTTGCTCGCCAATGGTTACTTTACGTACGCCCTGATGGATCGATCCATTCAGAAAGGACAGTATCAAAGCTTTTACGGAGCCCTGTTGTTTTTAGAGCAGATCCAGGTGGTTTTAACCAAACAAGTGCCCCGGGTCAACAAGGCCCAGATCGAGAGCCGTCTCCAGGAACTGGAAGGTTTTTATTTTAAAAAGCTATCAGAAAAGACCTCGATCTTAAGGTTACCCAGCTTTGAGTATCAGCATTTAGAGACGATCAGCCAGCTCCTTACCAAACATACTTCCTTACTTGAATCCAGCAAAAATCTGATTATTGACCTTCGGGGCAATCCCGGCGGAACCACGGATGCGTATCAAAAGCTACTTCCCTACATTTCAGGAAAGTTTATACGCCACACCACTGCCGAATTTCTGGCGACTCAAACGTACATTACGAACCTGGAAACGTATAAAAAGAGTCTGGACAAACAGACATCCACGCAGGGAATCGATCAGCAGATTCAGACCTTGAAGGCCAATCTGGGTTCGTTTGTGAACTTTAGTAAAACCGGACAGCCGGCTTACGTGGATACGCTTACTTTAGCTCCCAAAAGTCCTCAGCAAATCATTATTCTTGCCAATAAAGGCACCGGCAGTTCGGCGGAATATTTTTTATTTATTGCCAAGCAAAGCAAAAAAGTCAAGGTACTGGGCACCCCCAGCTACGGAGCCCTGGATTACGGAAATGCCTATCTGATTGACTTTGGGTGCCCGCCCTATCAGTTATTCATGCCTACGTATCGGGCCTTACGCTTGCCGGACTACCCCATCGATACCATTGGCATTCAGCCCGATGTGTATCTGGATCAATCCATCAAGGACTGGGTAGCCTTTGCAGTAGACTATCTGGAACAGTAGCTTGACAGGCTATGTTGGAAGATTTTCAACGTAGCGTCCTGTGAAAGTCTGTTCATAGATATTCCTGTACTTTTTTTGATCAGTGTACGAAAAACTACGCGAAGCAATACACCAAGAGTCGCAAGCCTTTGGCGGGAAACGTAAGAATCGACTGGACCGGCGATCCGCTTTAATCGATTCTTACGGTCCGTCCAGTTACGGTAAAGATTTTACCTCAGGAATAGTCATCCTTCAGTCCCCTTTGCAAGGCAGATACGACGTGTAATGCCTGACCCAGGATGGTTTATCTTTATTCGTTAGTAAACCACTACTTGAGCCAGGGTCGCAGGGCTTCGCCAATGGGTTGCCCCGTCGTACCACTGGGCGGCAGCATCCGGAGCAGGGCCGAGAGCGTGGGAGCAATGTCAGACGGACTGGTGCTACGCCAGGTTTCACCCCGGCGAATGCCCCAGCCGTAGAAAATACAGGGCACCTGCCGATCATAGGTATACGCCGAGCCGTGAGTCGTACCAATGGGCAATCCGACAAACCAGCCGGGTTGATACATCAGTTGCAAATCGCCACTCCGCCCGGCGTGGTAGCTGTTCTTGTACAGGCTTAGTTGGCGATCCGGCAGGTTAGCCTGAGCAATCGCCCGCAGGTTGATGAGGTCGGCTACACCGGCGATCTTCATTAACCGTTGTTGTAGCACCTGCTGCACAGCAGCAACGGATAGGTTTTTCTCCCGCAGCAGGGCGTGATTGAGATACAGCTGATCATTCATCTGGGCCATCTGAACGTAGTTTCCCGGGCCAAACGCGTCCAGCAGGGCTTGATTCAGGGTCTGGCTCAGTTGACGCGGATCAATCAGTCCCGCCGGCAGGTGATGGGCCTGCCAGTAAGCGGGCACATCCATCACGCCATGATCACCGGTTAAAAACACCGTATAGCCCTCCGGTCCCACCCAGCTGTCCAGGGCCTTTAACAAGTCGGCCAGTTCTTCATCCAGCCGGAGAAAAATATCTTCCTGTTCGACCGACGTAGGTCCGAAGGAATGACCCACCAGATCGGGCGTGGAAAAACTGATGGCCAGAAAATCCGTTGCGGTGCCCTTGCCCAAATTTTCCCCTTTTAAAGCGGCCAGGGCCATCTCTTTAGTCAAAGTGTTCCCCCAGGGGGTGTAAGTCAGGAGTTCAAATACCGCACCAGCGGGACCAGCCATTTCATAAGGAAAACTGGACGTAGACTTGCCCGGCAGTTTATACTCATAGGGTTGATCATCAGCTGTGCTTTCCGTATACTCGGCCACAGGTCGCAGCGTCTTCCAGCCCCGCTAACCATAGGCCGCCGGCAGCTTGCGGGCGTTGAAGGCTTCTACCCAGGCGGGTAGCTGGGACTGATAAAACGAGCTGGTCACCCAGGTGCCGGTTCGGCTGTCAAACCAGTAGGCTCCCTTAGCCGAGTGACCCGCCGAAAGAATGGCACTCCGGTCCTTAAGAGCAATACCGATCGCTTTGGACCGAAAGTTGGTGGCCAGGGCTAACTGGTCGGCAATCGTGGTTACCAGCAAGTTTCGAGGTGAGAACCGGGCAGGCATAGCATTGGGATGGCCTACCAGTCGAGCACTGGAGTCTTCTACGCAATAGATGCCCTTGGCCTGGATGGTGTCGTACCAGTCATTGCCTACAATCCCGTGGATGGCGGGCACGGAACCCGAATGAATCGAAGCATGGCCCGCTGCGGTGACCGTCATTGCGTACTCAAACTGAGTATTATGACAGGTAAAGCCCCCGTTCAGGAGTCGTTTGAAGCCTCCGGCCCCATATTTTTTCTCGTAACGATAAAGAAAATCAGCTCGCATCTGGTCAACCACGATACCTACCACCAGCCTGGGTGCCGATACGGGAGATTGAGACAGCTGACGAGCGGATTGAGCCCAGGTATTAGCTACGGCTAACAGGACGAGCAGAAAAACAGGTTGAAAAAACATGGGTATAATCAAGTTTAAAGGTAGAAAAAATGTATATATAGTTTTTCTTTATATTAAGGATATAGGGAATCAATCACGGGTACCTTCAAGCCGTGTATAGCCAAGCAATACAATGGTCGTTTACGGGCCGTTAAGCCTTACCTGAAAATCAGATCATCGGTGAGCCAATACGCCTATTCGGCTAGCGGATCGACGAGCAGAATCGGACCGAAGGGCCGGATGGCGGAGCAGATTCGTTCGCTGATGGCTACGGCGAAAGCCCTGGAAAGACAATAGGATCAACAAGGGGCATAGTAAACTAGCCACCAGACCAACGGGAATAGCGAGTCCCCGGCTCGCCAGTAACCAGCCCGTTAATAGTATACTCAAAAATGCTCCGATTAGCAAGGCATGATGTACGGGTTGAATGAGGCCCAAAGCCACCTTTTTTCGTTTAGTGCACCGGGCTGGATGTCGCCAGAAACCCGTTTGCGGTAAGGCCCCCTGACGAACTAGCGTCTGCTGAAGATGGCGAACGGAAAGCGACGTAGCCTCCATCCGGATCAGGGCTAGTGCTTTCTCGAAAGACAGCCCCTTACGCATCGAGTCTTCCACCTGACAGGCCAGGTAATCCACTAATTCGTCGATTAACAGCTCCTGCGTACCCACCTGACGCAGATGCTGACGCAGGCAGTAGGTTTGTTGCGGGGTTAATGGGGTCATAACGCGGGGGAGTCAGGCGTAGGTGGCGTAGACAGGCTGAGCGGAAGCTGCATCAATCGATTCATTAACTGGGTAAAATGGGTAAAATCCAGTAATTTCTGACGAGCCGTTTGGCGACCGATGAGCGTCAGGGCATAATACTTACGCAGCCGCCCCTCTACTTCTTCGGATTCGTTTTGTACCAACCCTTCCTGTTCGAGTTTGTATAAAAGGGGATAGAGTGAGCCAAAGGTAAGCACGATTTCACCACTGGTCCGTTCTTTTACCGCCTGCGTAATTTCGTAGCCATACATTCGCTCTTTTTCAGCCAGTAAGCCCAGTACAATCGTTTTGAGCGTTCCGCGAAGGTATTCCGTATTGGAGGATTCCATTGCCATGTTCGGTTCAGTAAAGAAATCATTCAAATGTATATAGTTTTTCGATATATAAAGAAAAGGTTGATAATTTAATCAGATTAAAATTTTGTACGCTATAACAAATGCTGTACTCATGAAAGAACTACCAACCCATTTCCTTTTAGGACTACACGAAGCCTGAGAATGGTATTCTGTGAGCTTTTAATCCGGATGGATCGGCTTGAAGGTAGAGTATAGCAGCAAAATCCGCAGATGTTATGTTCTCTTCCGGACAGACGTACCGCAGTACCGTTAGTACTACTTCATCAACATGGAAAGATAACTTGTACCCCTTCGTATCTTCTCCTCCGGTAATCATCTAGCACGTTTTACCTCTTTCCTCCCCACTAAAAAGATGGTATAAGTTTTGTGATTAGTTAGGGTACGTATCTATTCCATCATGATTATGAAAAACACAACGGGTGCTGACCCTATCTTCAAAACAAAAACCTCTCCCTCGGCAGAGCCGGCTTTACAGGAACTCTTT
This sequence comes from Siphonobacter sp. BAB-5385, assembly GCF_002261125.1. Taxonomy (NCBI): domain Bacteria; kingdom Pseudomonadati; phylum Bacteroidota; class Cytophagia; order Cytophagales; family Cytophagaceae; genus Siphonobacter; species Siphonobacter sp. BAB-5385. The sequence goes on from NZ_NMPS01000120.1 coordinate 56,710, forward strand.
TTGGATTGTCTACGGGATATCTACTGGGCCGAAAATCATCTGGTACAGAGTCTTCCCAAAATGATTAGCTCCGCCACTTCCGACAAACTCAAAAAGGCGATTGAAGATCACCTGACGCAGACCGAAACCCACGTGGATCGGCTGGAACAAATCTTCGAGATCCTCGGCGAAAAAGCCATTGCCAAGAAATGCGATGCGATGGAAGGCTTGACTAAAGAAGGCGAAGGCATCATTGAAAGTACCGATGAAGGTACTGCTACACGCGACGTAGGCATTATTCTGGCTTCGCAAAAAGTGGAGCACTATGAAATTGCCACGTACGGCGGCTTGACCCAGTTGGCTCAAACGCTGGGCTATGACGACGTTTCTTCGTTACTCGCTCAGACGCTGGAAGAAGAAAAACAAGCGGACGCCCTGTTAACGGAAGTAGCCGAAAGCGACGTGAATTACAAAGCTTCTCAGGAAGCCTAAGTCTAGTATGTATTCTTACGAGTTACGAGCAAAATGACGCATCAACCCAATCAACCAGGAAACGATAAAATCGATAATCTGGCTCCGCATACCGAGCAATCCTCGGGCGAAAAAATGACGACCAATACGGGTCTGAAAATTAGCGATGACAATAACTCCCTGAAAGCGGGAGATCGGGGGCCTTCCCTACTGGAAGACTTCATTTTACGCGAAAAAATCACGCACTTCGACCACGAACGAATTCCGGAACGCGTCGTACACGCCCGGGGATCGGGAGCACACGGTGTTTTCAAGGTGTATGAGTCCATGGCTCATCTGACGAAAGCCCAGTTTCTGAATGATCCTTCGCTGGAAACGCCCGTGTTTGTACGTTTTTCGACCGTTGCTGGCTCGCGTGGTTCGACGGATCTGGCCCGCGATGTACGCGGCTTTGCCGTCAAATTCTATACGCAGGAAGGTAATTTTGATTTGGTAGGGAACAACATGCCCGTATTCTTCATTCAGGATGCCATCAAATTTCCGGACCTCATTCACGCCGTTAAGCCGGAACCGGATAACGAAATTCCACAGGCCGCTTCCGCTCACGATACCTTCTGGGATTTTATTTCCCTGATGCCCGAATCCGCTCATATGGTTATGTGGGCCATGAGCGACCGGGCTCTGCCCCGAAGCTATCGGATGATGGAAGGCTTTGGCGTTCATACCTTCCGGTTTGTCAATGCGGAAGGCGTATCGAGTTTCGTTAAATTTCACTGGAAACCCTTATTAGGTGTTCACTCGGTGGCCTGGGACGAGGCTCAGAATATTTCCGGGAAAGACCCCGATTTTCACCGTCGCGACTTATGGGATGCCATTGAAAGCGGTCAATTTCCGGAATGGGAACTCGGTGTGCAGATCGTAGCCGAAGAAGACGAATTCAAATTTGACTTTGATCTGCTCGATTCGACCAAAATTATTCCCGAAGAACTGGTACCCGTACAACGCATTGGTAAACTGACGTTGAATCGTAATCCCGATAACTTTTTTGCGGAAACCGAGCAGGTGGCTTTCCACCTCGGACACGTGGTACCGGGTATTGATTTCACCAATGATCCATTGTTACAGGGACGTTTGTTCTCCTATACGGATACGCAGCTGTTGCGTTTGGGGGGACCTAATTTCCAGGAAATTCCCATCAACCGTCCCCTCAATACGGTACACAATAACCAGCGGGACGGTCACATGCGTCAGATGATCAATAAGGGAAAGGCGAGTTATCACCCCAATTCCTTAGGTGGCGGTTATCCCGAACAGGCGAAGTCTTCGGAAGGCGGCTTTTCCAGTTATCCCGAACGCATTGAAGCCCGAAAAGTACGAGCCCGCAGCAAGAGCTTCATGGATCACTTCAGTCAGGCCCGGCTGTTTTTCAACAGTCAGTCGGAACCCGAGAAGAACCACATCATTGACGCGTTAAGCTTCGAATTAGGGAAGGTAAAAACCGTGGCCATCCGGGAACGTATGCTGGGTATTTTGTCACTGATCGATAAAAACCTGGCCGCTGAAGTAGCCTTTGCGTTACGCATTCCGGTACCCCAGGATCCGGCTTTGCCCGTTAATCACAGTGTTCCAGCCGATGCAGATCCTGCGGATTATGATTCCGTTATGGTCGAAGGTTCTCTGACTTCCTCGGAAGCCCTGAGCATGGCCAATACCATTAAAGACAGCATTCAAACGCGGAAAATCGCTTTTCTGGCTGCGGATGGGGTAGACGCAGAGTCGCTCCAGACCGTGAAAAGCAAGCTGGAAGCCGAAGGTGCCGTAGTCGAAGTAATCGCTCCGCGACTCAATTTCATTCTGTCTGCTGACCATACTGAAATTCCCGTTGACCATAGTTTCCTGACGGCGGCATCCGTGTTATACGATGCGGTGTATGTACCGGGGGGAACAAATAGTGTAGCTACGGTAGAAGCAGATGCCGATGCAGTTCATTTCTTAAACGAAGCGTTCAAACACTGCAAGCCCATTGCGGCTCACGCTTCGGCTATGCAGGTATTGGAATCAACGTATTTCGCCAAAAAACTACCGGCTGATTTTTCGGAAGATACCGTCTTACGGGAAGGCTTGGTCGTAAACGATGATTCCGCAACACTGGCCGACTTGTTTACGAAAGCGATTGCTCAACATCGTTTCTGGGAACGGGAGAAACCCAGAAAGATTCCTGCTTAAGTTTCACTAAGAAAAAGCCCAGTCTGAAATCATCAGACTGGGCTTTTTTTTAGTGGCAGTTTCTGCGTTTAGCGTATGAGCTGATCGGTTATATAGCTGTTAATCCTGCAGTAATTCAGCGGCTTCGATGTTATTCTGCTGTAAGGCCAGGTCCATTACGGTTAAGCCTCTTGCGTCCCGAATCGTTTTATCGGCTCCGTACTGGAGCAATAACTTCACTACTTCGTTTCGACCAAACATAGCGGCGAACATCAGGGCGGTTCCGCCATTGCCGTGTTGCAGATTCAGGTCTGCTCCCTGAGCAATAAGTAACTCGGCCAGATCCGTATAGCCCTTGAAACTTACGCCCATGAGTGCCGTATTGCCACCAAAATCCTGAGCATTGACATCAGCCCCGGCCTGAAGCAGAAGCCGGGCCGCCTCGAACTGATGATTATAACAGGCAATAATCAGGGGCGTGTACCCTTTTTCATCACGAGCGTTGACATTGGTATGACGATCAATTAATTCCTGCATAACAGCCGTTTCCCCCAGACGGGCGGCGTGAATAAGTACAGGTTCCAGATTGGTAAGGCCAGCAACGGTAGATTCGGTCATCGTAGGTTTTAGTAAGTAAAAAAAGTCTATCGCTATCTTATGCATAAATAGTATACCAGCACCCCAGGATGCTCTTGCCAGGAATTTTACTTGATCGATGTCGTGATCACCGAGGCTACTGAATCAATGTTTACGCTTATCAATCAGGCATTGGAAAAGTTATAACCAGAAAGGCCCCTCTTGAGGATTCATCTATTCTGATGCTCGTGCAGACCACTTGATACCACGATCGACTGGAGAACTATTTCTTAAGCTTTTTATAAAGACGCTTTCCTATCAACCAGGTTATGATCAGGCTATAGGCCATCAGTTTCCCGGGCAACAAGAGAGCCTGAGTAAACAGGAGCAATCGGTTGAAGTCATCCGAGATACGGAAAGGATTGTCAATCAGGCCTCCTAGCCATCCTACATTGGTATAATCAGGTGTGGCGTCAACAAAATGGCCTATGAGCACATAGGCAACCAGACAGGATAGTTTTATAAGTACGGGCTGAATCCCTCCATCCCCTGCCTCGTAAAATACACCGTATAGACTCACACTTACTAAAATCAACCCTGCGACCATCGCTACCCAAACAAGCCATTTTTGGGGACGCCTTCCCTTATTGTCCGGGTCAGGGGTATTCACCTTAACAGTACCAACCGGACCTGGGTTGGCGGGTTCAAGCAGCCATTCGAGTAAGCTCATCTATCGATTTTTAGGTTTAAAGTAGAACACGCAGAACGGCAGGAACGTGGGTTTTGTGTTCACTGGCTTTGTTGATCCATCACTGGTCAAAAACCATGCGTACGTAACAAACGAATACTTTTCCAACTGCCTTCCAACGAAATAGCAGACAATGGGGTCCTGGCAACGGAACACCAATTTCTGTACAGACCATGAAAACGTTTATCTGGATAATTCTACTTCTAACGATGGGCTGTCGCAAGCAACCAGAGGTTCTCATCTCTATCACACCTGATCAACTAGTAGGGACCTGGAAAGACCCTTCGTCGAAGGTTCAACTCGGAAAACGTTTGACATTTACGGAAACCCACGTGTATAGGGCTGTCGACTCCGTAGCCAATTGCCAACCCGTTGAACCCAACAAGGCTTTGCCTTATACCTACACCCTGGATAAGGGAAGCCTTGTACTCACATATGCTGGGGTAATGCCCGGAATGCAAGCTCCTCCTCCGTTACGTTTATCCATAGTTTCATTCAGTTCCACCCACTTACTAGTCAGAACTCCTGTTCAAGAACAACTAATGTTTGAAAAGTGTGAGTAAACAGGAACGGGCTGCACTGGCTACTCAGGAAATGACAAAACGTGTTCCAGAACTCCTATTCCTGGCAAGCTTACTGGGATGCTCTGATCCATTGAAAGAGCACGGGAAGTCTACTTACGCGTTGGAGGTCAACGAGCGTTTTCTAGTCCTGAAAGATTTAGTTAACGATCCTGCATACTGGATTTAATTATATTAGCATCTATTTAGGCTTCAACCATAAGCCAGAATAACCACTGTATTTTCTGGCTTAGCGGAACATCAGTTAACGGGTTATCCTATCAAGACAACTAAACAGCAGGAAAAGAAAAATATGCTTCATAAGGCTTTATTGACTTTCCCCACACTGACCACAAAACAGTTGACCCTTCGGCAACTGGTAGAAAGTGATGGACAAGCGATATTTCTGCTTCGATCTGAGCCAACCCTAAACAAGTACCTTGACCGAAAGCTGAGTCAAACTTTAGAAGAAGCATTACACTTTATTAGAAACATCCAAACCCGTCAATTTTTATACTGGGCTATTGTAGACACAGTAAGCGGAAAGCTACTGGGTACCATTAGCCTTTTTTACTTTTCAGACGAAATGAATACCTGCGGCATAGGCTATGAGCTTCTAACGGACTATCAGGGACGAGGAATCATGCAGGAAGCAGCAAAAAAAATCATAGCATTTGCCTTTGACAGGCTTGGTATCGAAACCATTGAGGCATTCACTCATAAAGACAACCAACGTTCAACCCGGCTGCTGCAAAAGTTAACTTTTGAAAAAACGGAATTTACTGATGCGAACAATCCGGATGTAATCGTATTTCGGCTATTCAACCACAGAGCAGCGTAGAATAGAAAGTAACCAGGCCTATTTAATTAGCTTTATGTAAAAACACTTTTATAACAGAGTCAGGGTGTGGCAAAACAAATCAGGCGTATCTTTTTCCTTGTACTTCTTCTTCCCCTGCTAAGCCTGACTACCCACGGGCAGCATACGAAACTTGATGCTTTGGTAAAGCATTACCAGGCCCGCAACCATTTTAACGGATCGGTTCTGATTGCCCGCAATGGTAAGATTGACTACCTGACGTATGCTGGATTAGCCAACCGGACCGATCAGGTTAAGTATTCAGCTCAATCTAAGTTTCACATCTTTTCACTTACCAAAACCTTCACTGCTGTTTTAATCCTGCAACTCCAGGAACAGGGTCGAATCCATCTGGACTCTTCCATTGCTACCTATTACCCTTCTTATCGGGGCGAAGCCGCCCGGAAAGCTACCATTCGAAATTTATTAACCTATAGCAGTGGCCGGGCTCATGAGGATATGCAGTCACTAGCCGAGGCCTATAATACGACGATATGGCCTTTGGATAGCTTCATTGCCAGGTATTGTTCCGATCGCTTAGTTCAGATACCTGGCACCAGCTTCACGTATAACAATGGTGACTTTATTATACTCGGTAAGATCATTGAGTTGCTGTACGGGGAAGCTTACGAAGACGTGTTACGCAAAAAGATTTTGATTCCCCTGCACATGCATCATACCAATTACCTCCATCATGACGACATCATTCCTCATTTAGACCAGGCCTATTTCCATCACGATACGGTACCTCTTACTTTTTACCAGCCTACAAACTATTACATTGACAATTACTTCTCAGCGGGAGCCATGTATTCTACCCCCACGGACCTGCTTTTATTTGATCAGGCCCTGTTTACTCACAAACTCCTGAAAAAAGAAACCATCGACCTGATGCTTACTTCTTATGAGCACCTGGGTGATGTAGCTTTGGGGTTTTGGGTATATGCGAAGAAACTAGGACAGAAGCAGTATAGGCTATCCGAGCGACAAGGATATGGCTATGGTCATCATGCCAATTGGGTTCATTTGATTGACGAGAATATAACGCTTATCCTCATGAGTAATACCAACACCGTTGATTTGAACAAAATGCGTTGGGAGATCCTTGACCTGTATTTAAAGGGCAAGTAAAGCATAGGCTCTTGACCATAATATCTGCTCCCAACTCTGTACCACTTTTATAAACAACCAGGCAGTAAACATAAAGGTACACGGGTCCTTGCCCAGGCAGAACCTGATTGTGCTAAATCCTTGACATTCTTGGGAGGAGCAAGCTGCAACAGCTTACCGATTACTGGTTTTTGATCTTGATGTACCAAGCTATTCTATACAAGAAACCCGTTCTTCCCGGATTCGATAGCTTAAGTTACAAGCAGCTAATGGCGTGACCTGACGCTGTAAACAAGGTATGAACTACGTTTCTGACTAGTAATCGATTCTAAAAATAAAAAGAGTACCCCCTACTTTTCGTTTAAAACCTGTTTAGGCAAATAACCAAACTTCCGTTTAAAGGCCGCCGTGAAATGCTGCGGGTTTTTGTAGCCCACCAACGCGGCCACTTCGGCAATGGTTTCGTATCGGCCACTGGCGAGAAACTCCTGAGCCCGCTCCATCCGCTGGTCGGTGATGTAGCCAAAAATGGTGGTACCGAAAAGTTGTTTAAAGCCTTCCTGTAAGTTGGTTCGATTGATGCCCACGGTTTTTGATAGCATCTCGATGGAACAGGGCGTATCCAGATGGGTAAGCAGTAAGGCCCTTACTTCCTGTAGTTTATCCTGCGTTTTCTTCTTCAATACGGGCTGCGTATCTCGAGCCGACAAAATCTGATCAATCTGAAGCGTAAGCAGCTCCACGATTTTTGCTTCCACGAACATTCGTTTCAAAGAACCCACGTACTCACAATTCCGAATCTCGGACAGCACCTGAATCATACGGGGCGTTATCGGGTAACTCTGTTGGCCCAGCAAAGCGGGTTGGCCTTGTTCGAGACGGCGGCCAAACGTCCCCAGTTGTTCGAGGTCATCGTTGAATAATTTACGTAGAAAATTCAGCGATAATTCAATTTCCACGCTCAAGCCACCGGGCGTTTTCAGATACGTTAAAGGTCCTTTCAGTGCCGGATAAAATAGCAACGCATGCTGTCCTTTGGTGATAAGCGAGTGGGGTTGAAAGTCACCTTTGGGCTGATAGAGGCAGCCTTGCGTGGTTAATTCGAAATGCATTTGCAGGTACGGAAAATCGCTTTCAATGTAGTGGGTGAACGAGAAATCGTGCCGTGACTGAAAGAACCCGGCTATGATTCCGTCGATGGACAACCGCTGAGCCTGGGAGTGGATACCCGCATACCTGAATTCCGTGGTGACTTCCCGAATCCCGGTGGAGCTTACAGCCTTAAATCCTTCCGGATACTCCTTTACGAAGTTATGTTCCTGGATATCATCGGAGCTAAATACAATTTTCATAAAAAGCTGTCTATCGCGGCATTAATACTGCATTTCGCGTTACCAGGGTGGCTTTTTCCAATCCTACTTTTGCTACTATTAAGAATAAGTCTTAATAAGCGAATGTACAGATAAATGTGTAAAAGGCTACTATTGCTGCTGGCCTTTCTTGCTTCCTGGGTGGTGAACGGACAATCCGTTCCCTGGCTATTCAGAGGAAGCGTAAAGGATGAGAAAGGGTCGGTCTTGCCGGGTGCTACGGTAAGCCTGATCGAACTAAAGAAATACACGACAACCAATTCCGAAGGTCAGTTTGCGTTTTCCACTCTTCCGCCAGGAACGTATCAGGTGCAGGTGACGCACCTTGGCTACCAGTCGTCGACGCAGGTGGTTCGTTCCGGCAATCGGTCCGTTGTGGAGCTTACGATTACGCTGCGGGAAGAGGCTCGCCAGCTTTCGGAAGTGCAGGTAACCGGTAAAACCGAAACCCAGCAGGCCAAACGGCAACCGATTAAGGCAGAGGTTATTAACACCAGGACGGTACAGGAGCAACCCGCTACGCTGGTTGAACTCATGAACCGTTCGGTGGGGATACGTATCCGGCAAACGGGTGGATTGGGCTCCGACGCGGGTTTAATGATGAATGGGTTTCAGGGACGAGCCATCAAGAATTTCAAAGACGGTATTCCGATGGATTATCTGGGGGCTGGTTATAACATCTCACTCGTACCCGTCAATATGCTGGAACGGGTAGAGGTATACAAAGGTGTGTTACCGACCCATTTAGGAGCCGATGCTCTGGGCGGTGCGGTGAATCTCATTACCAGAAAATCGCTGTATCGGTATGCCGAAGGGTCGTACGAAATCGGTTCGTTCAATACCCATCGGCTGTCGTTGAATGCACTGTTTACCGATACCACCCGTCGATTCTTCGTCGGGATCGATGCCTTCCTCAACCGTTCTGATAACAACTATCCGGTAACGGTCAACGTAACGGATCAGGAAACGGCCACCCAGCGACCCGCTACGGTGCGACTCTTTCATAACCGATTCACGAACTATTACGCTGAAATCTACGGCGGACTGACCCGTCTACGCTGGGCGGATGAACTGCGAATTGGACTGACGGGCTTCGATATTGATCGGCAGAACCAATACGGTGCCACGATGTCGCAACCCTTTGGGGCTAGCGTCAGCCGACAGTATTCCATCATCCCGACGCTACGCTACCGGAAAACAGTGGGTAAACTCAGCATTGATCAATTCCTGACGGCCAACACGATTCACGTTACCCAAACCGATACGGCCCGAGGTACCTACGACTGGTACGGAAACTTCATTCCCAGTCCATCCCGTCAGGGCGAAATTTCCGTTCGGGGAACGTTGGCAACGCTCGATTTTTCGTACCACACCTCCCGTACCAATCTGGCGTATGCGTTCAACGATCAACACCGACTGGAATTCAATCTCGTTTCGTCTACTATGACCCGCGTGGGTCGCGATCCGCTGGGCGTTACGTTTCGGGAGTCAGGGCGGGACGTCCTGACGGTGAAAGCAAACTATAACAAAGCCGTTGCCGCCCTGGGTCTGGCCTCGACGTTGCGGAATGAGCGTCTATCCAACCAGCTGATTGTCAGGTTTTACCATTACAACACCCACGCGATTGATGCCGATTATTACGGAACGGAACAGCCCCGTTCGGCTTCGATCCAACGCTGGGGAATCGCCGAAGCCCTTAAATTTTCATTGACTCCTTCAGCGTTTCTACGGGCATCGGCTGAACTGGCCACGCGACTCCCGGAACAGGACGAACTCTTCGGTGATGGGAACTTTAACCGCTCTAATTTTCAGCTTCTGCCCGAGCGGAGTACGAACGTCAATCTGGGCTTTCGGACCGAAAGAACGGGACGTTATACCCTCGAAGTCAATTCCTTTTACCGGATTACGCACGACCTGATTCTGCGGGTTCCGGTCGATTTTCTGTTCAGCCAGAACCAGAACGTAACGAACGTACGGGGCCTGGGCGTGGAGTCGGACCTAACCGTTTCTCTGTGGAAATGGCTGCGGGCCAACGGGAATTTCACGTATCAGAATTTCCGGCTGTTCGATACCGGCAACCGCATTGCCGAAGGTTCTCGGCTCCGCAATACACCTTACTTCTTTGCCAATCTTGGACTCACGGGCACGTGTACGCAGGTGCTGTCCTCACGCGATAAACTCCATCTATATTACTACTACCTGTTTGTCCGGGAGTATTACCTGGACTACGTACCGAAAGCACAGGAGCCAAGCGGATTGCTGGGCCTTTGGGGCAAGGCCCGGTTCGATGCTCCCAATATCATTCCCAATCAGTCGCTCCACACGGTTGGCTTTACCTATAACCCCGTCAGCCGCCGGTTTTCGGTGGGCGTTCAGGTTAAAAATCTACTGAATACGCCCGTTTACGACAATTTCCGCATTCAGAATGCGGGCCGCAGTATCCATCTGAAAGTAAACTATCTCCTTTATTAATCAAGCTTGTATGAAAACGTCTGTTTCCCAGTTTATTCTTTGCTGCCTGACCATCGCCCTGCTCGCGGGGTGTAGCAAAGACAGTTCTGATAACCCAACGCCAACCCCGACTGCCAACGCAACATATGTGCTGATGACCGATGTGACCAAGTTTCAGTCACCGGGTTATCTGACGGCGTTCACCAGTATACCGACCGGGACCGTAAACCCCATTACGTCGAAAGCCTTGCAAGTCAAATCCGCCTTTGGCTTTCGGGCTTTCGGAAAGTGGTTTTTCAACCGTAGCAATGCGGCTGGTGACATAGGGCTGCAAAAGTATACCGTAGCCGACGACGGCAGTATTGTCGATGGAGGTTTCATTGCGGGTTCTACTCAGTACGTGATTGCCACGGAAACCAGCGGCTATTACCTGGACGAAACGCGGGGAACGCTCAAGATCCAAAAATTCAATCCGACCACCATGCAGCGAATCGGGGAGATCGACCTGTCGTCCCTGCAAAAATCCGGGGTGGAATATCAGGTCATTGGCAAGCACACGCTGGCAACGAAGGAAGGTAAACTGTACGCCGGTATTACCTATGGCACCAAAAAAGCACTGGGTTACGGTGACGATATGTACAACTACATTGCGTTTGCCGTGATTGATATGGCGACGGATAAACTGGATAAAACGATCAAGTATGAGGGGCTGAAAGGCGTGGGCTGGGGTTCCTCGGCTAATAAGATGTGGAGCCTCGGCGATGATGGGGCCCTGTATTTCTACAGCACGGCACTGGGGACGGGCTTTACTAACTCTTCAGTGATTCGGATCAAGAAAGGCGAAACCGATTTTGATCGTAACTGGATACTGAAAGCCAATGACTTACAAAACGGAGCTTCCATTGCTACTGCCTTAATAAAAGGCGGGAAGATCTACCTTGAGTTACCTTCTACTCCGCTGGCGGCTAATTTCTCTAACCTCACCAGCCCAATTTTTGACTATTACGTAGTCGATATGGCTACGGGCCAGAAAACAAAAATTGAAGGGATGCCGCAGCATGATTACTCCTATGCTAACGATTATGGGATTACCGAAATCGATGGAAAAATCTATTGCTGGGTTCGGAATCCAGGCCAGAAAGTGGACGGCTATTACGTACTGGATGGCACCCAGGCGACACAGGTATTCAACGTAGCCCACGAGGGCAGCCTCTGGGGCTTTGTGAAATTACAGTAAGTTTTTACTACGATCGGATTTACAGGACTGATTCTGTAAAATCCGGTAAATCCGGTCAAAAAAATGAATCGAACACGTATGAGCACGACCAAACGGGTAAAAACCTGGTTTCAGATTCACAAGTGGACCAGTCTGATCTGCACGGCTTTTCTGCTGATGCTGTGCGTGACGGGCTTGCCTCTGATTTTTCATGAGGAAATCGAGGGGCTGGAACCCAAGCTGGCTCCCACCTTGCCCGCCCATACCCCCAAAGTAAGCCTGAATAAACTCGTGGAGACCGGGCTGCAAGCCAATCCCAGCAAAGTAATCCGGTTTCTGTACTGGGATGATCACCAGCCGAATACCGTAACGCTGAGTTTATCCGATTCGCTAACGGCTCCTCCTACTAATTTTAAAACGGTTATTCTGGATGAGCGAACGGGCAAAGTGCTGGAAGAGCCCCATGATCAGGAGGGTTTTATGTACGTCATGCTTCAACTGCATACCGACATGTTCATGGGGATAGGCGGCAAACTGTTTCTGGGTTTGATGGGCATACTGTTCGTGCTGGCGATTGTATCAGGGCTGATGCTGTATGGACCCATCATGAAACGATTTAATTTCGGGATGATTCGTACCGAGAAGTCTTCCCGGCTGAAATGGCTGGATTTACACAACCTGCTCGGCGTCGTAACGGTGGCCTGGGCCGTTGTGGTCGGTTTCACGGGCGTCATCAATACCCTCTCGGAAGTGGTGCTGGGTTTATGGCAGGTAGGCCAACTGGCCGAGATGACCGCTCCCTATAAGAATGCTGCCCCCTTAACGGGCCAACTCAGTTCGCTGGATCAGGCCTTCGAGGTTACCCGACGGGCCGCCCCCGAGATGGAACCGTATCTGGTGGCCTATCCGGGAACGATGTTCTCTAGTAAACACCACTACGCCGTATTTGCCAAGGGTAAAACACCCCTTACCGAACGATTGATTAAACCGGCACTGGTTGATGCTAAAACGGGAAAATTGACCGATATGCGGGACATGCCCTGGTTTGTCAATGCCTTGTTTCTTTCGCAACCGCTCCATTTTGGCGACTACGGCGGACTCCCGCTAAAAATAATCTGGGCACTTTTCGATCTGGTAACCATTGTGGTATTGATCAGCGGTTTGTATTTGTGGTTTGCTCGCACCAAAGCAACCAAAGCTCAGATTGCCCGCATGGGAGAGTCGAAGGCAAAACAGATCGAGAACGCTGAAATTCTAACCCTTAATTCGCCCCCAACGGATGACTAATCGATTCTGGCATATCTGGACAATCCCGTTGTTACTGGCTATCATCAGCCTCAGCGGCCTCATTTCCGCCCTGGTCGGTAATGACCTCTGGGATGCGTTATCCTGGCTGACCCTAAGCGTTCCTTTACTGGTTATTGCCCGGTTTTGGCTGAAGCCGCAAGGCAGTAAGAAAGCCGTGAAGTAGACTAATCTGCTCATTTACCATAAAAACGACACGAGTCATACCCGTGTCGTTTTTTCAATTTTCAGGTTGAAAGCAGCCCTGCTTTCGGAGCTACACCTTATTAGCCTTTTCGTCGTGCCATTCGCTGGCCGATGACAATTCATTCATGGCATACGTAGTTCCTTTCCTCGGTAATGACTGCTTTGGAACTTATGATCTGGGCAAACATAAGCTTTCATTCAAATGAACAATAATGGTCCGTTTGAGCTGGATTCGTTAAAATTTCGAATAGCTGTTCTATCCAATTCATGCCCCTAACGCTTTGGGTAAGCAATTGAAGCGTGTCGATATAGCTGGAAACAGTTTACAGTTTTTATGCAACACTGATGCAAATACAACGAATCCTGTGTTTATTTGCAACATTATTGCAATTGAGACCGGATCACTCGCCCCATGCACCTTCATTATATCAAACTCATTGCCCGCCAGGAATGGAATGCCATTTTTCGGGGCCGGAATACGCGGTTACTGTATTTTTCACTACTGGCCGTTTCGCTACTGGCAATGATTACCGGCTGGCAGTACGTTGGCAAGTTTAACCGACAGCAAGCGACTGCCCATCAGCAAGTTTATGACCAGTGGATGAGCCAGCCCGATCGACACCCCCACCGGGTGGCCCATTATGGCTATCTGGTTTTTCGCGAAAAATCGCCCCTTAGCTTTTTTGACTTTGGCCTCGACAGTTACGTCGCAACGCCGTATTTCTGGAAGCACACCGTCAAAATACAATCAACCTGAGTGAGGCCAGTTTTTCGAATGGCATGTTACGATTTGGCGAATTAAGTATGGCCTTGGTTCTACAGTTACTGGTGCCGCTACTCATTATTTTTATCGGCTTTCCAACGATTGCGGGCCTGAAACAAAACGGTGTGTTAAAAATTCTGCTTTGCCAGCGTGCCTCTTACTTTGACCTTTTGGTTGGCAAAACGGCGGGGCTAACCGCTGCAATCTGGATTTTATTCTTACCGCTCATCCTGATAAGCCTTTTCGTCGGATCTTTTTTCCTTTCGGGTAAAATAGGTGTAGAAAACACATTACGTATATCGATAATCGTTTCTTCTTACGCAGTCTATTTTCTGAGTATTGTTCTACTCGTCGTAGGCGTATCGGCGGTGAGCAGGTCGGCCAAGCAGGCACTCATGGCACTGGTTTTTGGCTGGATTTTATTCATTATAATCATTCCTAAAAGTGCCCAGACCCTGGGTAGCCGTCTTTACGAGGCCCCCAACAAGATTGCCTTTGAACAGGCCATCGAAGCAGAGATGAGTCAGCAAGGCGACAGTCATAACCCCAACGATCCGCATTTTGCCCAATTAAAAGCAGACCTGTTGAAAAAGTATGGCGTCGATTCTGTTCAGGCCCTGCCGTTAAATTACGGGGCATTCGTCATGAAGGAGAGCGAAACCATTACATCTACCTTATTCAATAAACATTTTGACCGCCTGATCGGTACTTACCGATCGCAGAATGCCGTGTCCACGGCTTTCGGTTTCGCGGATCCTTTCCTGGCCATCCGTAACCTTTCGATGAATCTTTCCGGTACTGATTTCGACTCCTTTACCGCTTTTCAGCAGCAAACCGAACGCTACCGTTACGAAAAATCACAACGCCTTAATGAGATTCATTTAACGCAAATCCAGTATAGGAACGATAGTCAGCAAAAGGTCGGTGCGGATCATTGGCAGCGTATGCCTGATTTCACCTTCCAGCCGCTTTCGATCGCGGCGAACCTGTCGGCGGCGGGTATTAGTCTGGCTGCACTGGTTTGCTGGGTACTGGCGGGCTTCGGTGCCTTATACTACATTTCCACCAAACGCCATTTTCAGTTATGAAACGTTACCGAAGTGTATTGCTCCTGGAACTACGGAATTTTTTACGGAGTAAAACGGTACAAATGGGAACGATTGGCGTGCTGGCTTTCGCCTTTTACAGCTTTCTGCACGCGAATCAGGTGATTGATCAGCAGGAGCAAACCATCACCTCCGTACCTTCCGTGCAAAAACACCACTTGCAGCAGGTCGTTACGCATGGTACGGGAAAAGTCGCAGGGACCACGGCGTACTATCCGTTTTTTTATACCGTCAACCCACCTGCCCCCTGGGCTCGGTTTGCCCTGGGTCAACGTGATATTTATCCGTATACGCTGAAAGTAAAAATGCTTGCTATTGAAGGGCAACTTTATGATTCAGAACTAACCAATCCGCTTACTCTCCTGGCAGGAAACCTGGATGCTGCTTTCGTGTTTCTGTTCCTCCTTCCCCTGCTCATCATCGCTTTAACCTACAATGTCATTTCCGAGGAGCAGGAAACGGGCGTCTGGAACATCCTGCACACCTCAACTACCCATGTAGGGCAAACTGTTGCCGGGAAACTACTGGTGCGGCTGGGGGTACTGCTGTTGCTCACCTTCGCCGTGTTTACGGCGGCTTGCCTTTCGCTGCAACTTCCCTTCACCGGGCCCACTTTTCAGCTACTGCTCGTGGTATTGATTTACGTCCTGTTTTGGTTCACCATGGCAGCCCTGATCGTTTCCTTCGGCAAACGCTCTTCCTTCAATGCCACTGCGTTGATTTGCGTCTGGATCTTTCTGACAATCCTTCTGCCCGGCATCGCCACTATCGTTGTTAGCAGTAGCGTTCCCGTTCCCGAGGCAAGCGAAACGGCAATTCGTCAACGGGAAGGCTATCATGCCAAATGGGATCAGCCCAAGAAGGCCACCATGGAAAAGTTCTATGCGGTCTACCCTCAGTATCGCCACTACCCGATCCCTGACCATACCTTTTCTCCCGGCTGGTACTATGCCATGCAGTTCTCGGGTGATCTGGATTCGAAACACGCATCGGAACAACTTTTCGAGAAATTAAGCCAAAGACAAAGCCTGTCCGAAACCATGAGCTGGTTTAACCCGGTTATCGCGGCCCAGCAAGCCTTGAATAAAGTAGCCAATACTGATCTGGAAAGTCACGTACGCTATCTGCAATCGGTGAAAGCCCATCACCGCCAGATTCGGGAATATTTCTATCCGCATATTTTCGAAGACACCCCTACCGAACACCTGGATTGGGCTGGTTATCCACCTTATCAACCCATCGGTTATGTGAGCGAATTTCCTGCTGCCGGAATCCTGGCGATCCTGGTGTGGTCTTTCGCTTGTCTGGCACTGGCCTTCGTTTTGTTTAAAAGAAATTTCCTGACCATTAAAAACTTATCCCATGATTGAAGCGAAAAACCTCACCAAACGATACGGGAACCATACTGCGGTCAACCAACTGGATTTACTCATTCAGCCGGGTGAGGTTTTTGCATTACTCGGCCAGAATGGAGCCGGAAAAACGACGACCATCAACCTTTTTTTAGGCTTTACTGAACCCAGCGAAGGGGTTGCCCTTATCAATGGCCTCTCCGTGGCTGACCAGCCGCAGGAAATTAAACGCTATCTGGCCTACATTCCCGAAACGGTCATGCTTTACCCCAACCTGACCGGTATCGAAAATCTGGCGTATTTTTCTTCTCTGGCGGGTTTCGCGTATACCCCGGAAGAGCTGGGTTCTCTGCTTTCAGCGACCGGATTGCAAGCCCAGGCTTTCAACCAGCGGCTTTCTGCCTACTCCAAAGGCATGCGGCAAAAGGTAGGCATTGCCATCGCCGTAGCCAAGAAAGCGAAAGCACTCCTCCTCGATGAGCCGACCAGTGGACTGGACCCGAAGGCTTCCAGTGAATTTTCGGAAATCATACAAACACGGGCCGCCAACGGTACTGCCATTTTAATGACCACGCATGACATTTTTCGTGCCAAAGAAGTAGCCAGCCGCATTGGCATCATGAAAGAAGGCGTTCTTCAATCCATCCTTGATGCCGATACGATCTCAGCCAACGAGCTGGAAAGTCTTTACCTCAAAACAGTCTAATTACCCCTTGTATGATCCGATTTTTTACCCTTCTTTTTTTATTGACCACTTTACAAATCCAGGCTCAGCAAATCAGGGGCTCCGTTGCAGAGGCCGCTACGGGTTTCAGAATTTCGGGTGCGAGCATCAGGTTGCTTGGTTCGGGCAAAGGAACCGTTACCGACTCAGCCGGTTTCTTTACTTTGGCAGGCAAAGGAACGATACAGATTTCCGCGGTGGGCTACAAGACCGAGCGACGGGTCGCCGGAAATGATTTTCTTAGCATTGAATTACTACCGGAGGCCAGTCAGTTACAAACGGTCGAAGTGACGGGTCGCCTGGCCAGGGACTACAGCGGCGATTATTCCTTTTCTGCCACGCGGATTTCAACACCTAACAAGGCTATTCCACAGGCCATCACTTCCCTTACCAAAGAATTGATTACCGATCGGCAGGCTTTTCAATTGGGCGACGCCGTTAAGATCGCCAGCGGCGTGATTCCTTCCAGCTACTACAACCAGTACACCATTCGGGGAATCAGCCAGAACGAGGAAGGTCAGATTATCAATGGCATGCGTACGCGGCAATACTATTTTTTGCAACCACTGACGGCCAATATTGAGCGGGTAGAAGTGATCAAAGGGCCCGCCAGTGCAACTTTCTCTTCCGTCGATCCGGGTGGAAGTATCAATATGGTGACGAAAAAACCCCTGGCTGTACAACGCAGGGAAGTCACACTGGGCGGCGGAAGTTTCAGTACCTTTCGCGGTACACTGGATTTCACGGGTCCGCTGAACGAATCGAAAACAGTGCTTTATCGCCTGAACGCAGCCTATCAGCAGGCCCGTTCTTTCCGTGACCTGGTGAATAGCAAATCACTCCTTCTTTCCCCCTCTTTGAGCTATATTCCGAACCAAAAAACGGCGTTGAATGCGGAGCTGATCTACAGTGATATGAACGGTACGCTTGACCGTGGCCAACCCATTTTTGGTGCAGTTGCCGGTCAGACGCGGCTCAACAGTACCTCCACCCGACTCAATCTGGGGGCACCGAATGACTACTTCCGGTCCAGGGAATTGATTTTGATGGGAAGTCTGTCGCATAAGTTTAGTTCGAAGATTGGTTTCAACGCCGCGTACATGAAGCAGTCCTGGACGGAGGATTTGCGTGAGCACCGTACCACAAACGCTTTCGCCCCTACTATCAAAAACGAACCCGTAACCAGTCTGGCTGCCATGCAGTTTGTGCAACGCCAGCAATACTGGAACACCGACAATCTGAATGCTTACCTGAACTTTGATTTTAATACGGGCAAGATTGGGCACAAGCTTCTGCTGGGCTATGATCTGACCAGCTGGAGCAAGCTCAAAGGCGGGGGACAAAATGCAGCCCGGGGTTTTCTGCTGAAAGACGGTACCGTAGCTAGTTCGTTTGTGCTGGCCAATGCCGCGAACTACCAGACCATTACCGCCAACGGCGTGGTATTACCCAAGCCAAATGTGAACTATTTCGATCTGCAAAACCCTCAGTATACCCTCCGCAATGTGGAAGATTACACCATGAATGTCAGAACGGCATTGCCGGCGGCCCTGACTACGACCCATGCCATTTACCTCCAGGAACAACTTCAACTGGGAAAAATGCTGGTACTGCTCGGGCTTCGTAACGACTGGTTTGAGGATATTACGAACTACCAAACGCCAAATGCGAGCACGGTCAAAAAAACGGCCCTGCTTCCCCGGATCGGACTGACCTATATGGTCAGTCCGGCAATCAACGTGTACGGCACTTATCTGGAAGGGTTTCAGCCGCAATCCAACACCGTGAGTCTGATGCCGCAAACGGGCAATTTACCCGCTGGCAGTACGTTTGACCCCTTGCGAAGCAGTCTGAAAGAAGTGGGCGTTAAGTCTTCGTTTTTCCAGAACCGTATGCACATGAATGTGGCCCTGTATGAAATCATTCAGAAAAACATTCTCATGAACGCCAACGATCCGGTTAATCCAGACCGACTCGTTACCCGTGGAGCCGAACGCAGCCGAGGAATTGAGTGGGAACTGGCCGGCTACATTACGCCGGAATGGCAGGTGAATGCGTCGTACAGTTTTATCGATGCAGTGATTACCCGCGACCAGGATGAAAGCCTGATTGGTGCCCGTAAACAAAATACTCCCCGGCACAGTGCGAACCTGTGGACACGCTATAATTTCAGCAGTGCATCGGCGTTAAAAGATTTAGGGATTGGGCTGGGTGTACAGTATCAGGGCGATAAAGTGCCCTGGTTTACCAGAAGTTTCCTGATACCGGCCTTCACCGTTTTTGATGCTGCTTTCTACTACACGCCCGCGAAAAGCAATGTGCAACTGGCCCTGAACGTCAATAATGTGTTTGATCGAACGTATTGGCTTGGGGCTCAGAACTACCTTCGACTTTTCCCTGGTGCCCCCCGAAATGCTATGCTTACGCTAACCTTCCGCTTCTAATGCTTCAAGCGTGTCAGCAGAAATAGTAGGCATCCGTTCGTAAAATCTGGAAGGATGGGACGGGACAGGTGAAAAGCCTGATCGTCCCACTTTTATTTATGGTCATTAGGTTACAGCCCATTTTCGATAGAAGAACAATTGTATGCTATTTCGATGGACTAACGCTTCCTGGACAAATCCAATCATCAATCCTCTCGGTTTGTTTCCGGCCGCGAATGCTTCTCGTTTGAACCGTGAGAGGAACTACTAGTCTTGACACTTTTACGTACGACAGGTACGACACGTAAAACCTTTTTCGTAATTCTGTAACCTCAACCTATCCCTGAACTTCAGGCTCTAAAGCCATCTGCCGGTAAAACTGACAGGTCGATTTTGACGTTTCGCCCGTTTTAGGGTCCTGAGCAATAACGGCCTCCAGAAAGTTGCGATTCGCGTCGCCCCACTGGTTCATCGCATCAATAATAGGCATCAGCGACCAGCCCATTTCCGTAAGCGAGTATTCTACTTTAGGTGGCAGCTGCGGGTAAATTTTCTTCTCTACCATTCCATGTCCTTCCAGTTCTTTGAGCTGGACGTTTAGTACCCGGCGGGTAGCTCCCGGTAACAGTCGCAGGATTTCGCTTGGACGCTTGATATTCAGCGAAATCGCATTCAGCAGGGCTGGCTTCCATTTGCCGTTTAGCACTTCCTTCGTTAAGTGCAGGCCACAATCTATGGTGAGGGGAATTTTTCTTTCGTACATGTGCTGGTTTCTTTATTCAAAAATAGGCATTGCCGCTCGATTCCAGATACGGGATAAATTTATCCCTAGGCCATTCATTTCTCCCTTCTTGTACCGCGAGGCCATCTACCCGAGGTTTGCTAGAAAAAAGAATGAAAAAGACCGCACAACCTCTGTTGGAGGAATACCAGTTAGGCGATTTAACATTAAAAAACCGGGTCGTGATGGCATCGCTTACCCGAGGCCGTGCCACCAATGCAGGCCTGATCCCTACGCCATTGATGGCGGAATATTACGCTCAACGTGCTTCAGCTGGCTTAATTCTGAGTGAAGGTACCTGGGTCAATACTAAGTCTATTGGGTTTATTAACGTACCCGGCATCTACACGCAGGAACAGATCGAAGGCTGGAAACGGGTCACGCAAGCCGTACACGACAAGGGCGGATTGATTTTCTCCCAGTTAGGGCACATTGGCTCGGCGTCCCACCCGGATTTCTTTGCTGGCGAATTGCCGGCCGGACCTTCCGCCATCAATCCCCGAACCCAATCATTTACACCTGAGGGCTTTAAAGACTCCCTGACGCCTCGCGAGCTGACCGTCGCTGAGATTAAACAGACCATACAGGATTACAAGCAGGCCGCCCAACATGCGAAGCAGGCGGGGTTTGACGGCATTGAAGTGCATGCCCAGGCTGGCATGCTGATTCCGCAATTTTTAAGTCAGGCCACCAATCAACGTACCGATGCCTACGGCGGCAGCATTGAAAACCGTACCCGCTTTGTGTTTGAGATCATAGATGCTATTCTGGAGGTGTGGGATAGCACGCGTGTAGCCATCAAATTTACCCCGGTCGCCCTAAGTCACGTAGGGATCATGACTCCCGATGAGGAAACCATTCCAACCTTCCAGTACCTGCTGAAAAGGCTGAGTACGTATGATTTGTCCTATCTGCACATCGTCGGGCCAGCGGAAGATTTAGCCGGTACCCCGGTAGCCGTATTACAGGAAAATTACTTCCATCATTTCCGGCAGCACTACAGCGGCAGACTGATGGTGAATCTGGGATTTACGCAGGAAAGCGGCAATGCCATCCTGAATGAAGGCACCGCCGACCTGGTATCCTTTGGCACCTTGTTTATTGCCAACCCTGATTTGGCAGAACGCTTTACGTATAATCTGCCTTTAGCGGAAAGTGACCGTGATACCTACTACACCGGGGGCGAAAAGGGCTATACCGATTATCCACGGGCAGTACCCGGATGAACGAACGGAAAGTATTCAGCCTGCCAGTCAGTACCTGAACCTCAATTCATTGATAGACAGCCAGATTCCGATTGATATACCTGTTTGCAGCCGGAGAAATTGATAGTCAGGTTTCACTAGTACCCTTCAAATGAAAATCCTGCAGTAGTAATCCGTAGTGTCGTTTCTCTGGGCAGCGTTCATCAACCCTATTGAGCAGGATAACGGGCATAATACGCCACGTCAGTCGATCCAGCCTGTGCGTCACTTTTGCATCCGCTGCCGTTTGACGCGACTCAGGGTATCTTTCGTAATCCCCAGGTAGGAAGCGATGAGGTGCTGAGGGAAACGCTCTGCTAGTTCAGGATACCAGTCGATAAATTCAGCGTACCGTTTTTCCGCCTGAGAGCTGATGGACGAAGTTAGCCTGCGTTGATTGGCAATGTTATTTCGCTCGTCAAGCTGACAGGTCATTTCATTGAATGCGGGCACCTTCTTTAGCAGTTCAAGAGCGGATTGCCGGGTGATTAAAAGCATTTGGGTGTCTTCCCAGGCATCGACGTTGTATACACTTGGCGTACCCTTCACCCAGCTTTCCCGATCACCCATCCACCAGTCTTCCACGCCCAGCTGGACGATATGCTCAATCCCTTTTTCATCAACGATATACTGTCGCATGGAGCCCTTTACGATAAACGCAAAATTCCGGCACGGCTCTCCTGCCTGTACTAAATACTGCCGCTTCCTTAGTCTGGATGGGATAAAGGCCTGATGAAGAAGGGCCTTTTCCTCGATTGAAAGCGGAGAAGTGCTAAACTGTTTTAAATACTCAAGAAATGCCTCTACCATACGAATCCCTGCGTATTTTCTAGTATCGATGAACGGTCATCATTGATTCCGACAAATATACGTAGCCATTTCGATTGGTAACCCCCTTTGACTGGCTCCAGCAGTTGAAGCGTGTACGAATCCATCGACATTTGTCTATCTTTTTTTCGCTATATATCATCGTTTTGTTTGGATACCGCAGCACAACTTTGTTCGCAGTAAGCAGATCAAACAAGTTAGACGGACTATTCATTAGCTTAGGAATGTAGTCTGACCGGTTTTGTGAACTACGCTTTTATCGGATACAGAGAATCATCTTACGCACTTAAACCCATGGAAATAGGTATAGATAGTTTCGCTTCCGCTATGTACGGAAGCGAGGAGCTGAGCAGTCAGGTTGCTATGGAGCAACTGCTGGATAGAATCGTAGCGGCAGACCAGGCCGGACTTGCTATTTTCGGCATTGGTGAACACCACAAAAAGGAGTTTTTAGATTCTGTTCCCGCAGTAATCCTGGCGGCGGCGGCTTCCCGCACCCGGAATATCCGGTTGACCAGTGCCGTAACCGTCCTCAGTACCTCCGATCCGGTCCGGGTATTTCAAAGTTTTGCGACACTGGATATTATTTCAAAAGGGCGTACGGAACTGGTGGTTGGCCGGGGTTCGGCGATCGAATCGTACCCTTTATTTGGATTTAACCTCGACGATTACGACGCTCTATTCCGGGAAAAGCTGGAGCTACTGCTGCAAATCCGTGGGGAAGAGTTTGTAACCTGGTCGGGCCAGTTCAGACCCGCATTACAAAATCAGCCGATCTATCCCCGTCCGGTTCAGGAAAAGATGCCCGTCTGGCTGGGTGCCGGGGGTACGCCGCAATCATTCGTGCGTGCGGGTCGGTTGGGACTTCCGCTAATGGTGGCCGTGATCGGTGGCCAGACCGAGCGTTTTCGGCCACTGATTGATTTGTACAGAAAATCGGGTCAGGAGGCGGGTTTCGCTCCCGAACAGCTTAAAGTCGGCCTTCATTCACCGGGCTACGTGGGTGAAGACGATGCGTCAGCCATCGCCGACTATTACCCGGGTTATGCGGAGTTATGGACGAAGTTAGGACGCGAACGGGGCTGGCCACCCGTGACGAGACGTACCTTCGACGCCCTGATCGAACCCAAAGGGGTACTCGTAGTCGGTGGACCTGAAACAGTCGCCCAAAAGCTGTTACGCCATAGCGAAGCCCTGGGAGGGGTTGATCGGTTTACCTTTCAGATGGATAATGCCGGCCTTACCCACCCGCAACTACTGCGGTCCATTGAGCTGATCGGAACGAAAGTTATTCCGCTGCTCAAACCAAACACCGGGAATTGAACACTTGGGATCAATCAATCAAGTAAAGCTTTTTTGCAGACCACATTCCTTATGAAAAAGAAAAGCAGTTTTTCTACGCAGGGTCAACGAGCGGACATTGGCGACCTGGCTATCTATCGAATCCTGCCTAACCGATACGCTGACGCCGTTGGGCCATTCGTTTTTCTGGATCACATCGTTCCAACGCTTCGGACAAAGGTTACGAAAGAAGGAACGGGTGCCCATCCGCACCGGGGCATTGCTACGCTGACGTATATCCTGAATGGAGAAGATGAGCATTTTGATAGTGCCGGAAACTACGCCAAGGTCCATTCCGGGGGTGTTCAGTGGATGAATGCCGGAAACGGTATTATCCACGATGAAACATTAAATTACGATTCTAAAACGGATTCAAAACTAGTCCACGCCTTCCAGTTCTGGATTAACCTGCCCGCAGCGATCAAAGCTCAACAACCCGCGTACCTGGCCATTGAAGGCAATCAGGTTCCGGTTAAGACCTTTCCTGATGGACCGGGCTGGCTCAGGGTGGTTACGGGCTCCTATGAAGCATTGAATGCCGTGATTCCAACGTATTCAAAGCAGTTTCTTTACCATATCCAGCTGGAACCGGGGGCTGGCTTTACGCTGGATGTTGCCGATCAACTGGAAGTAGCGGCCTATTTACCAACGCAGTCCGCAACGATAAACGATGAAACCTTCGAAGCCGGAGACTTCATAGAATTTGACAGAGCGGCGGGAACCCTTGAAATACGCAATGCAAATGCGGAAGCGTCTGATTATCTGCTGTTCGGTGGAGAAACGTATCAGGAGCCCATTGCCGCAGAGGGCCCTTTCGTCATGAACTCGAAGCTCGACATTGCTAACGCATACCGGGATTTCTATAATGGTGATTACGGAACGATCGATTACGAAAAACAAAGGTCGAAAGTAGAGTAACGAGGTCTAGCAGCAGGCTATTGGTTTGTCACGCTTGTTGCCTCATACCGGATTGATTATTAGTTTGTTTGCCAGGAAATCGTTCGTAGAGTGGTCCCTATTTTTTCTGTACACTTGCGAGCAATTCGTGCGGATAACCTTTGGCTACCCTACTCACCTGATCCAGTCGGGAAAGCTGGTCAGGTGAGAGGGATAAGCCGATTGCCTGAAAACTGGTTTGGAGCTGAGCCAGGGTTCTGGCTCCAATGATAGGAAACAGGCCCTGACGCAGAGTCCAGGCTAAGGCTACTGGTCCGGGAGTCGTACCCAGTTCGAGAGCGATGTGTTCAAGTGTATCAAGAATCGGTGTGGTGGCTTCATCTTCCTGGTAAGAAGTCAAATTACTAAGCCTACCCGAGTCACCCCGGCGGTATTTCGCAGTCAATAACCCTCCAGCTAAAGGAGAATACCCCATCATGGCCAGCCCCATGTGTTCAGCCATCGGTTTTAATTCGCGGTCAGCCGCTCGCTGAGCCAGGTTATATTCGAACTGGATAGCAGCCAGGGGAATAGATGAAGCAATAAGGGCCGCTTTCCAGGCCGGGAAATTGGCCAGACCCGTGTAAATGATCTTACCCGCTTTGACGAGGTCCTCCAGACCGCGAGCGATTTCTTCCAGTGGGGTATGTCCATCATCAAAGTGCGGCATATACAGATCAATGTAATCCGTCTTTAATCGTTTTAAACTGGCGTCTACGGCCTGTCGCATCGCTTTTCGGTGG
Organism: Siphonobacter sp. BAB-5385; assembly: GCF_002261125.1. Lineage (NCBI taxonomy): Bacteria > Pseudomonadati > Bacteroidota > Cytophagia > Cytophagales > Cytophagaceae > Siphonobacter > Siphonobacter sp. BAB-5385. The sequence goes on from NZ_NMPS01000120.1 coordinate 81,987, forward strand.
TTACCTACGTTTGCTACCGGGGCATTCACCTGACTGCTGAGCGTATACTTCGTACACAGGATAAAATCAGGTCGTTTATCCTGGATAAATTCGCCGACAATCGTTTCGGCTTGCCCAAATTGATAAAGATCTGATACGTCAATGAAGTTTCCACCCGCTTCTGCATAAGCAGCAAGGATGGTCAGGGCTTCCGCTACGGATGTACCCTGTCCCCGTCGATTACCCAGTTGGGAGCCGCCCATGATGAGCTGACTGGCGGGTAATCCCGTCTGTGTTCCAAATAGTTTGTAGTTCATTCGACAAAGGACCGATCCTGAACAGTCATAATCAAGTAGGGCTAAATTCAGCCGTATCACATTTTTTTATCTTTGTAAAATGTATGAGCGAAAATTACCGGTAGAAGTAGAATGCGGTCTTCATCTGTTCATGGAAGTCCTGAACGGAAAATGGAAGATTAAACTCATCTGGTGCATTCATTTGGGGATTAACCGCCCGGGTGAATTACAGCGTCAAATGCCTAAAGCCTCCAGGCGATTGTTGGATACTCACTTAGCTCAATTGGTAGAGCACGGCATCCTGAGCAAGATCACCTACGACCAAAAGCCTTTTAAAGCAGAATATACCCTTACGGCTCTAGGTGAGACTTTAATACCCGTGATTGAATCAACGGCGAAATGGGGTGAAACGCATCGGGAAGTACTGGAACCGTTAGTTGGCCCTGGTAACAAGGCAGACCAGTAGGGGTCTGAACTATTGAGTAAGTACTCCTGCGATACAAATCCAATACAGCAAACGCCTTTAGGTATGCTTCCTGGATCCGTATGTTTTCCTGTTGGCATTTTGATTGTCCTCAACGGACAAAGTTCAACTGATCAGGCGTAAGTATGATTTGATCCGTCAACCTTCGGTGAGCCTCGGATTCGGACGCGTTTCTGAACGCAGCAGCAAAAGCCTGTAGATTCGGTTCGTTCTGAGGCAGAAAGGAAGCGGCATTATTTCGGGCATTGGTTTGAAATTTCCTGGCGATGGGCTGCATCACTGCATTGTAATTTGAAAGTGCTCGTGGAAGATCCTGAGGTGATTCGGCCATGAAATGAGCCAACGCCTTGGCTCCGTAAATCGATAAGGAGGCTCCCATTCCGGATAAGGCTGTGGGGCAGTAACCCGCATCGCCCAGCAAAAGGATTCTTCCCTGAACCAGATTGGGGGCATGAACCATCCCCATTTTATCCGCGAAGACTAGTCCGCTGGCCAGCAACTCAGCCATCAGTTCCCGTACTTCTGCCGAATAATTTTGGAACGTTTGCTGTAAAAGTGGCCCGGCGTGTTGCCGTAGACTGGAAACCTCTTCCGTCTGATAAATGTAGCATTGAATGGCCAGTTCATCCGTACGGATCGGATAAATGGAAAGCATTTTGTGAACGTCAATGTAGGTTTTAAAGGAACCGACCTGATATGAATGGTTTTTCTTTAACCGACCTCCTACGTAAAACACGTTGAAGTCTTCCAGTTGGCTGTCTTCGAAACATTTCTCGCGAGTGGTAGATCGTAAACCCTCCGAGATGATGAGCACATCAGCTTCCAGTGTCTCCTTCGTCGTTAGGGTAATCTTGACTTGATGGGCATCCTGCTCTACGAAGTCAATGCAGGAATTCATCCGTATCTGCACCTGATCCTTTACGGCCTCGTGAATTTGCCGGTGAAGGTCGCCCCGGGTGAGCGTAATGGAGGGTTCCATGCCTTCCCCCATTTTCTGGTAACTAATCCGCCGAATACGATTTCCCTGGCCATCCACAAAGTCCATGAAGTCCGAGGGCGTTGCGGCCTGGCGTAAGGGCCCAACCAGGTTCAGCTCCTCCATAATCCTCACCCCAAAGTTTTTGAGGGATAGTAAGTACCCCGCATTCGTAAACGCCTGGGCACGGTCCAGAATGGTTACTTCGTGGCCTTGTTTGTGAAGGAAAAGGGCAGCCGTGAGCCCGGCGATACCTCCCCCTGAAATAATGATTCGCTTTTGCATGATGCTACGTCTTTTGTTAATGGACTTGGCAAAAGTATGACTAAGTTTACGATCAAAATAGCGGCAAAACGATTATAAATAGTCCAAAAACATGTCTTCTTTCAACGATAGCCAATCCATGCTTGAACTGGCAGATACATTAGGGGTATCCGTTTCTGACCAGTTGAGTGAGCTTACTTCCCTGGAGTTTCAGGAAATGAAAGTCATTGATTTTCTGCCCGAAATGATGATCATGATCCGTTCACTGATCTCGAAGGAGGGATTTACCTATCAGAGAAAGCCGATCACCGTCATTGAGAAGGGACTGTTGATATCCTTTCAGAATATGTTTAAGGAGAGAAAGGAAGCAACAGCAGAGACGAGCCAGCCATTACCTGAGGAAAGGCCACACGTACGCATAACGCCTTCACGTATGGCGAGTGAAGTAAACTTCCCCAAACGGTCGCACATCCGGCAGATTACGATCCTGGTCGAGATGCGTTACTTGCAACAGTTCCTTGGCAGGGATCAGTCCAAATTCAGCCCGCTCTTCGAAGCAGAGAATACGTTCTGGATTGAAGAATTCATGTCCCCCGAGATTGCCGTACTGGTCAATGAAATCGTTACGGCTGCTCCCGAAGGAACCCTGCTGGACGCGTATTACCGACTGAAATCGTTGAACTTACTGTATCATCTGTTTAAAAATCTGGCGTATCGGCAGGCAAGGCCTTATTGCTCAATGAGTACGGCGGAGATGGAGGCCATTTACCGGGTGAGGAATGCGATGAGTACTTCGCTGGATCAGGCCCTGACCATTGCCGAATTAGTAAAGTTGAGTGGCATGAATGAATTGAAATTACGTAAACTTTTCAAGCAGGTATTTGGCAAAGGCTTGTATGATTATTTCCAGCACTTGCGGATGCAGGAGGCAGCCCGCCTGTTGAAAGAAGAACGGCTTTCGGTATCGGAGGCGGGCTACCGGCTTGGGTTTACCAACCTCAGCCATTTCGGCCGATTATTCGAAGCCTGTATGGGGATGAAGCCTAAGAAATGGAACACCCAAAACCAACAGGGCTAGCCTTCATCCGTTTTGATGGGCCCGTTAGGGTTGTATAGAAATCTTAATCGGTACACGCTACTCGTGTGGAATCTGGCCTCAGAGATGGCTGCTCCACTTCGCTCCCAAGCTTTTGCTTGGAAATAGCCGCCCGCCGCCTTTCTTTGCTTTCCTAAACCGATACGCTATGACACCGAATTTAGATAGAGAAAAACAACTTGCCGCCGAACAGGCCGTTCAGTACATTCAGAATGATCAGATCGTAGGTTTAGGAACGGGCTCCTCAGCGGTACACGCCGTGCAGGCCATTGGTCGGCTGGTACAGGAGGGGCTACGGATTCAGGGTGTTCCGACGTCGATTCGTACGAAGGAACTGGCAGAGTCGCTAAACATTCCCTTACTGGACATCAACGAAGTAGAGGCCATCGACCTGACCATCGACGGAGCCGATGAATTCACTACGGATCTCATGTTGATTAAAGGGGGTGGCGGAGCCCTGTTACGCGAGAAAATCGTTGCCTCGCTCACGCGTCGCCAGATCATTATTACGGACTCTTCAAAGAAAGTAGAAAAACTGGGGAAGTTTAAACTTCCCATTGAAGTCATTCCTTTCGCTTGGCATTACGTGATGAACCAGCTGAACCAGCGGGGCGGTAAGGGCGTAATTCGACCGTCAGGCGATAAACCTTTTCTAACCGATCAGGGCAATTACATCGTGGATACGGATTTTGGCTTGATTGAGGATCCCGCTGCTCTGGCCCATGAACTCAAAACGATTGAAGGACTCGTCGGTCATGGTCTGTTTATTAACCTGACTCATGAAGTCATCATGGGTATGGGTGATACCACGCAAAGCTTCCGCTGAGCATTCCGCGTTTTCTTGTCCTAGTTCAATGTTTTGGGGGTACCGCTCGCTCTACCTTTGATCCATCAAACAACCAGAACATGGAAGCATCAATCAAAGGTTTGCATCATATCACGGCCATCGCTGGCGACGCTCAACGCAATTACGACTTTTATACGCGTGCCTTGGGTTTACGGCTGGTAAAGAAAACGGTCAATTTCGACGACCCCGAAACCTATCACTTTTACTACGGCGACGAACAGGGCACGCCCGGTACCATTTTAACGTTTTTCCCCTGGGGTACCAAAGTGCCCCGCGGACGTCGGGGAGCCGGTCAGGTAACGGAGATCGCTTATTCCGTACCCGAAGGCAGTCTGGACTTCTGGCAAAAACGTTTTGAAAAACTACAGGTTACGCAAAGTCCGATTGCGGAAAAATTTGGCGAATCGTACCTGACGGTTCTGGACCCGGATGGCTTGAAACTGGAACTGACCGTCGCTAAAACGCCCGATCTGCGGACGCCCTGGGAAACCTCTGAGGTGACGGCGGATTACGCCACGCGGGGCTTTCACGCGATCACGATTACAACGGCGAATCGTCAGGCTACGGCCAAAATTCTGACGGAGCTCTTCGGGTACCATTTACTCGAGCAGGAACAGAATCGGTACCGCTTTGTAACGGCGGCTGTACCCAACGCAGCGATGGTGGACTTGCTGGAAATTCCCGGCGAAAAATCCGGCTATACGGCGGGTGGTTCGGTCCATCATGTGGCCTTCCGGGTTAGCAACGAGGAGATTCTGATGGCATTCCGGAAGAAAATCATCGAGGCGGGCCATCAGATTACGGAAAAAATTGACCGTAACTATTTTTACTCGCTGTATTTCCGCGAACCGGGCGGTGTATTGTTCGAGCTGGCTACCGACAATCCGGGCTTTGCTACCGACGAGACCGTTGCTGAACTGGGCATGGGTCTGAAACTGCCCGCTCAATACGAGCCTTTCCGTTCTGAACTTGAACACGTACTTCCTCAATTACACTAAGCCATGTATACGCATCAAAAACAAGTTTTCACCAGCGGCACACCCATTCAGGAAGCCCAAAAAGCAATCATCATGATTCACGGTCGGGGTGGTTCGGCGGAAGATATTGCTTCCCTCAGTCGTCACCTCCACCTCGACGGAATGGCCATTTACGCTCCGCAAGCCACGCGGCATAGCTGGTATCCCTACAGTTTTTTAGCACCGGTTGAAGAAAATCAGCCCGCACTGGATTCAGCACTGGATTCAATCGATCAGGTGGTTAGTGATTTGGTGGAAGCGGGTATTACTACGGAAAATATCTACTTTCTGGGGTTTTCGCAGGGAGCCTGTCTGACGCTGGAATATACGGCCCGCCACGCCAAACGTTACGGTGGCATCATCGCACTAACGGGAGGCCTCATTGGTGAAATCTTAGAAACGGGCAATTATCAGGGTGATTTTGCCGGTACGCCAGTATTCATCTCCACGGGCAATCCCGATCCGCACGTTCCCGTTTCCCGGGTGGAAGAAAGCGTTTCGATTCTGGAAGAGTTGAACGCCTCGGTTACCTCCCGTATTTATCCGGGCCGCATGCACACCATTTCACCCGATGAAATCAATTTAGTCAATCAACACATTCTCTAATACCTACGACGATGGACTTTTCCAGCATTCCGCTCCACAACAATGTCCCCATTCACCATTATGAAATGGTGATCAACGGGCACCGGGCTTTCATCGATTACCTCGAAAAAGGAAGTAAGATCTACCTGATTCACACGGAAGTGCCCAGCGAACTGGAGGGCATGGGCGTCGCTTCGGCTTTGGTGACCCGGGTGCTGGAAGACATTGAGTCACGGGGATTAGCTTTGGTACCGCTGTGTCCGTACGTACAGGCGTATCTGAAGCGGCACCCCGACTGGAATCGTCTGGTTCAATCGAAATAAGATGGAAACATTTCAGGTGACGAAGGTATACGCCGACGAACAGGGCGATACGCATTTTGAAACGGTTCAGTACCCCCTCACGGATGCCGGACCGATTGGCTTTCTCTCGGAAAAACTGCCCGTACGGGACGTAATATTTCGAGAGGTAACCGCCGACTACGATTTCGATTTTCATACGGCTCCGCAACGGCAATTCATCATTTTGCTCGATGGCAGGATTGAAATTGAAACTTCGCTGGGTGAAAAACGAATCTTTGAAGCCGGTGAAATTTTGCAGATGGAAGACCTTACGGGCAAGGGGCACCGCACCCGTAATCTGTTGAATGCGAAGCGAAAGTCCGTTTTCATTACGTTCTAAACCCGGGCTTTACTCCGGGTTTTTCAGTTTGTAGTTGCGATAATGCTCCCTGTTACACCAGGATCCCTTAACCAAAAACGACCAACACCTTTTTACTTTACGGGAAAATCAATCCGTATTCAGGAATGGCCGATCTGCTCTACGAACGTATTAATACCAATGTCCGTAAGTATTCTTCTTTTTCGGAAGAGGATCTTCAGTATTTCAACTCGCTGCTCCAGCACAGGACGGTTCCTAAAAAGCACTTTTTATTGCAGGAAGGAGAAGTATGTACGTTTGAAGCGTACTTGCTGAAAGGTTGCATTCGGACGTATCACATTGACCACGATGGCAATGAAGTGACGTTACAGTTCGCGATTGAAGACTGGTGGGTAAGCGATATCATTAGTTTCCACGAACAGAAACCCAGCCATTGGTACATTGAAACGCTGGAAGACTGCGAATTACTGATCCTCACGCCCGAAACCAAGGAGCAGTTGCTACACCGCGTACCGGCTTTTGAACGGATGTTCCGGCTGATGGTTCAGCGTAATCTTTCGCAATTGCAGGAACGCTTTTTCCGAACCGTATCCTCCACGGCTGTCGATAAATACCTGGATTTTCTGAATCGTTATCCGGCTATTCCGCAACGGGTAGCTCAGCATTACATCGCTTCGTACCTAGGTTTTACGCCGGAATTCTTAAGTAAAGTACGACGGAAGCTTTCCACACCGAACCCTCCAAAATCCTGATTTTGAAGGGTTCGGCTGTATATCCAAGTCAGGCTTTGTGAACGTCAACCATCTGAGCTTTCTGCTGGGCTTTCAGGGCCAGTTCGGTCGCTAAAAAGCAGTGTTCCTGGGGCATGGCCGTTTCGGTTCGGTTTAGCACATCATCCACCAACAGGCGTCCGTAAGGCAGATTTTCCTGGCTACAGTCCATGTACCGGGTTTCTTTCTGATTCACCAGAAACAGATGATTACCACCGTCGCGACCCGCAATGTCAATGTTCTTCCGGATTTCGATGTATCCTTCCGTACCGAGAATGGTCAGTCGCCCGTCTCCCCAGCTCTTGAGTCCGTCGGGCGTAAACCAGTCCACCCGGATGTAGCCCATACCGCCATCGCCCCGTAACATCAGATCGCCAAAATCTTCGAATTTGGGATATTGCGGATAATGCACATTGCCTACCTGAGAAGCAACGACTTCCGCTTTCTTTGAACCGGTGAAGAATAAAAACTGATCGCACTGGTGGGAGCCGATGTCGCAGATGATCCCGCCAAAGCGTTTCCGATCAAAAAACCAGTCGGGCCGGGACTGCGGGGTCATCCGGTGCGGTCCCAATCCGATGGTCTGAATGACCTGACCAATGGCTCCGGCTTTAACCAACTCTCCGGCTTTGACGGTGGCTTTATTTTCAAAGCGTTCACTAAACATGATCGAAAAAATGCGTCCCGTTTTTTTCTGTACCCGTCGAACGTCGGCCAGTTGATCCAGACTGGTAATTCCGGGTTTATCGACCATGTAATCTTTGCCGTGCTCCATGACGCGGATACCCAGCGGAGCCCGCTCATCCGGAATGATGGAACTGAGAATCAGTTTAATCGAAGCATCTTCGAGTACTTCTTTCTCACTACTCGCCTGTTTGGCTTTAGGATAACGCTTGGCAAACGTTGCGGCCAAATCGGGTTCTTTCGCGTAGAAAGAAACGAGTTCGCCCCCGCCCCGCGTCACGGCTTCGACCTGACCGTAAATGTGTCCGTGATTGATGCCAATGACCCCAAAGCGAATTCGGGCAGGCTCTTTCGGTGCGTGAATAGGTGGTATTGAGATGGTTGCCGCCTGACTTAGAAAGGGGACGCCCATTAAGCCCGCAGCCGTAGTGACGGAGTTCTTTAAAAAACTCCGGCGATTTTCATCGTTCATGGTTTGTAGAGGTCAGTATTCGTTATGATAGGAACAAGAGTCGAACGGATTTCAATCCGTTCTTACGCCGTACGCCGAGCCTACGGCTCTTACTCGCAATCCTAGCAAGCTTCTCAGAACCATAGGCTCGACCCATTCTTTAGGGTTGGGTTTTCACCCAATCCCCCTATAAACATGGTCACTTCCCTTTCTTGGCCAATTCCAGGGCCTGCGTCGTCGTGTAGTATTTGGAAATCATATTCGGTACTTCCCAGGCTGGCAATTTGCCTTCCTTCAGATATTTCAGGTAGTTTTCCGTGACGCGTCCAAAGTGAGCTTCGTGGCCTTCCTGATACTTTTTAGGAATGACCACCTCCCAGCCTGTCGAAATTTTCTTCAGCTCAATACCGGGATACGTTTGTTGTACCGTTTGTAAAGCCGTTTGCAGAGCTGCTTCGTAAGCAGCCGTCGTATCGCGTGGTTCGATGTACAGCGTTGGAACAAACTTCTGCTCAGCTCCCTGCCGAATCACCAGATTCGCTTTCGTACCCCGCATAATCGAATAGTGCGTATCGCCCCCGCCCTCGGGAGCCTTGTAAGCCCAGGTTACCGAAACCTTGGCGTGTACGCCCTTGAGCTGGTAGTTGATCTCGCCGTTGCTGTAGACTTTCAGTACACTATCCCGCGTGATGGCATTTTTCAGGTATGCCGGGAAATCAGCCTGTTTGGTAATCGTCTTAAACTGGCTACGGGTCATGTCCGTCGTCCAGCGGCGGGCGGACGTGAGTTTAATATCTTTCTGGTAATCAATGACCTGTTCCGGAAAACACTCCCACTGTACCAGATCAACCAGGTGCGTGGTCACATCCACAATCCCCTCGCCCTGCTGATTCACATCCATAAACCAGGCCGGACGCGTCAGTACACTGCCCGAAACGTATTTGTAGAAATGGTGAACACTCTCCTTCGTTACGGCAGGATTGTCGGGCGTCCCTTTTTCCAGCGTCCCGAAAGCCGATTCGATTTTGGAAAATTCCCGTTGCAGAGCCGTACTGATTTCAAAACGCTCCGTCATGATGTCGTACAACAAAACGTTTTTCTGATCGGCCGTTGCAAAGCTGGCTTTCAGCCGATCAAAATCCTTGGCATTGATAATCATGGGTTTATCCGATAGTACGTTAAAGCCCGCTTCTACCGATCGCTGAATGTAATCCGCTTTTTTCTCGTTATTTCCGGCTAGTACTACGACGTTACCCGTTTTATCGGCCAGCATTTTCTCGAAATAATGCGTTCCCGTGTATACCACTTCGTTCCAGTGCGTTGGATTTTCCGCCCTTTTGTTATACCCTTCGATTTTTTCCAGGTGCAATTTCACGTCCGGTCCTTCGGGAGCGTAAACGTGCACGCGGGCATCCACGTCGGGATACATGCTTTTCTGGACCAGTGCTGCATGGAAATGGCCCGGATCGAGCGTAATCAGGTGAATCGCAGATTCTTTGGTCTTTTCAGTACAGCCCAGAAACGTGGCCATGATACTCAGGTAAGCAATCGTTTTGTAACGCCAATGCATAAGGTACAAATTAGGTAAAGGTTTAAACTTTTATCGCATACGGTGCCCGCTGCGGACGAAAAAGCAACTGATTGGCTTCCGCGTCATTTTTAAATTGTTCTTTTGCAGGGTCCCAGTATAACTTCCGGTTGAGTTTCATGGCCGCGTGGTGCAACAGACAGGCTGAGCACGAACGGTGACCAATTTCCGCCGGAGCTATTGGATCTTTCTTACTCACGATACTTTCCAGCCAGTTGCCGTGGTGTTCCTTACTCACGGGCAAGTGAATTTCGTTCGGACCGATTTCAGAAGTCAGCAGTTTCGGATCGCTGGCGTCCAGTGCTTTAGCGGCCTGTTGTTTGGCAATCGGGTCACTCGCCGTTACCGAGGCGTCACCCCGGGAAACGAATATCCAGCCTTCGGTCCCTTCAAACTTAATGCCGTTCGGCAATTCATTACTAACAATCATGTGAACGCCATTGGCGTAACGAGCCTCGGTCCGGAAGATACCGTGTACGTCCCATAAACCACTTTTCGGAAAATCGGCTTTCCCCCAGATTTCTACGGGACCCGTCAGTTCCGTATTCATCGCCCAGTGCGAGCAGTCGATGTGGTGCGAGCCCCAACCCGTAATCATCCCCGCCCCAAACTGTTCACAGCGTAACCAGCCCGGCCGATCGTAGCCTACCAGCGGGTGTACGCGTTTTTCGGTGTAATATACTTCGGGCGTCGTACCCAGCCACATGTCGTAGTTGAGATTTTTTGGTACGGGCATTTGCGATTCCTCATCACCCGAAGGATCACCGGGCAATCCAACGTACACCGTTTTCAGTTCGCCAATGCGGCCATTGCGTACCAATTCGGCGGCATACCGAAACTGTCGGGAAGATCGCTGCTGACTGCCTACCTGCACGATTCGTCCCGAACGCTTCACGGCATCGGCCATCATCCGGCCTTCGGCGATGGTCAGCGAAGCCGGTTTCTGCATGTATACATCCTTGCCCGCCTGTACCGCCTGAATGACAATCGGAGCGTGCCAGTGATCGGGTGTACTGACCAATACAGCGTCAATATCCTTATTGTTGAGCAGTTCGCGGTAGTCGGTGTAGACGCGAACACCGTCGTAATCTTTACCCGTTTTCTTCGTGTAATACTGATTAACGAGCGTCTTGGCATCTTCGGCCCGGTTGCGGTCCAGGTCACACACGGCCGTAATCAGGGCCTGATCGTATTGCCAGACGCCCGGCATATCGTGACCCCGGGAGATACGACCCGTACCGATCGCTCCAATGGTGATGCGATTACTCGGGGCATTTTTTCCGAATACGGAAGCAGGAACGATGCTGGGAAAACCACCTACTATAGCAGCAGTGGCCAGCGTTGTTTTACCGGATAGCTCCAGAAATTCCCGGCGGGAATACGCTTGTTTGGGTTTCATACGAATAGAAGGATAGAGGTAGTCAGAATCAGCCCGTAAGCTTTCTCTTCTGTTAAAGATAAGACTTTTCCCAGAAGTGTTTTACCTTAATACAGAAAGAGGGTTTTTCTAAAAAACCGCTGACATGACCTGTTTGCACGATTCTATCTTTTTTATATCGATAATGCGGCATTCCTTACAAATCGGGAAACGCTGAAATTATTGGCTTCCCAACGTACTAAAAAGAAAAAGAGCACCTTGACGTCAGGGGCTCGTTTTCTTTTTAGACCTATACTTAATTGCGTTCGTTGTACACGCCAAACTCAGCAATGCTGGGCGGGTTTTTGTACCCATCGATACGCATCCGTACTTTCTCGCCATATACCGTAGGGAACCGGTGAATCTTCGCTTTCCCCGTCCGATTTTTCACCGTAAGTGGATGCCACTTGCCATTGTTGAAATATTCCAGTTGATACGCAGTAATCTCATCCTGAGTTACATAGACAGAGATGAGATTGAACGGCTGTACGTTATCAAGGGTCACTTCGTACCAGGGATTTTTTACCGTTGGATTGGACCGCCAGGACGTCCGGAAACTATCATCGTTCCCAAAATCGAAAATATCCATGTCATTACTCCAGCTTCCATTGGCAGGACGTTTCTTGGCCAGATTCGAGGAAATAACCGGAGCATCGTACGTAGGCAGGTTGGATGCCGTTGCTTTTTCTGTCCACAACTCACCCATTCTTTGAAGGGCCGCCAAGGCATTAGGATCGATAAGACCCTCGCGGTTGGGAGCTACGTTGAGGATGAAATTACAGTAAGCTTTATTAAAAGGCACCAGATTGTCTTTCACCAGTACGGCTGGATCTTTCACGGGCTCATTAGGAAATTTCGTTTTCCAGAACCAGGCTCCATTAATCGGCAGACAGGATAATGCCGGCAGTCGGTTGGTTTCCTTGGAAATATGCTGGCCCGCCCCTTGCTCGTAGGACTTGATGTCCGTGTAATACAAGGCTTCCGCCGGATACTTGGCTGCGTTCAGATCCATCACCAGACAGTTCGGCTGAATGGATTTGATGTGGTAGTAAATTTCCTCGAAGGGAATTTCGTCGTACGAAATGCGTGACCACGGAGCATCCCAACCGTCAATGATCAGGGCGGAAATTTCGCCGTAATGGGTCAATAGTTCCGTCAACTGGTTTTTCACCATATCGATGTGCTGCCGGGTAATGTAACCGGGCCTCAGTTTATGATGCGTATCCAGAATGGAGTAATACAGCATGACTTTCAGTCCATTGGAGCGAAAAGCCTGCGTATATTCTTTCACGACATCCCGCTTCAGTGGACTGTGCATGACGTTGTAGTCCGTAGTTTTCGTATCCCAGATACAGAAACCGCTGTGGTGTTTGGTCGTCAAAGCTCCGTAAGACATCCTGGCGGACTTGGCCGCTTTGGCCCACTGCTGACAATCCAGTTTAGTGGGGTTGAAAAGTGCGGGCGAAGCATCGGGATCGGCCCAGTCTTCATCCATAAACGTTGGAATGTTGAAGTGGATGAACATACCAAAGCGGAGATCCACAAAGTCCTTCTGAAGTTGAGTTAGATTTTTCTGTGCTTTGGTCAATACGGGCAAGCAGAGGAAGAAAGCCCACAGGCAAATTCGTTTCATGCAATAGAGGTAAAATGGTTTAGTATGGAACGACGTACATTCAGAGTGTATAGTAGAGGACCTGTTCTTACAACTCATTCCTTTATCTATTTTACAAAAGGCACTTTTCTACCAGTAAAAATCTCGTCTGAGATTTAGATACTCATCCTGCAGGAAGGAAACGTTGACGTCTGGACAAATCTCAGCGGCTTGAAAACCACAAAATCGTCTATGGCATTTTTTAAACGGACGTTTGTAAAATGCCATAAGAGCTTTATTTTTGAGTAAAAACGGCGTTTTCTTCGATAAGCTTTACTTATAAGAGACGTGATTCGTTGTTGGTTGCTCAGTATTTAAACGGAATCCTGCCCATCGTTATGAAATACATCTGTTATTACCGGGTCTCCACGAAAAGTCAGGGGCGAAGCGGATTGGGCTTGGGGGATCAGCGGGCCATTGTGGAACGGTACCTGCGGGAGTCGGATACGCTGGTGGAAGAATTTACCGAAATTGAATCGGGCCGCAAGAGCGAACGGCCTCAGCTACAGGCCGCTATCCGGGCCTGTCACCAACACCACGCCAAATTGCTCATTGCAAAACTCGACCGTCTCAGTCGAAATGTGGCTTTTGTTATGACCCTGCGGGATTCGGGTATTGATTTTGTCGCCTGTGATTTACCCGATGCCAATACGCTAACCGTGGGAATGATGGTAACCTTTGCCCAGTACGAAGCTGAGCGAACATCCGAACGGACCCGGGCGGCTCTGGCCCAAAAAAATCCCAGGGTTTTAACCTGGGAAAACCGGAAAACCTGAATGCTCTGGCTATCAAAAAAGGAGAACAGATTCGGCAGCAAAATGCCCGCCTTAATAAAGCTAATGTACAGGCAACGGAGCTGGCTCTTTTGTACCGAAACATGGGAATGACCTACGCCCAAATTGCCGACAAATTAAACCAGACGCATTACCAAACCCGACGACAAAAATCATTCGAAAGTAAAGCGGTTTATCGGTTGTTAAAACGCCGGAAGATAGATGTTTGAAATGTTTGAAATGTTTGAAATGTTT